>NZ_CDXDOR010000160.1:0-10582 GCF_978021225.1 Frankia sp. CeTa3Moorea
GCCTGACCCTGTGAGATGGACTGAGGGGGCTCGTGAGGGTATCGATCGGCTACACGCCCGCTCGAAGGCGAGTCGGAATCAGTATCCGCCGCGGACTTCCTGATCGAAGACTACGGTCGCTAAATTGGCCTGGCGTATCGGAATAGCGAGGCATTCGCGTTATACTTCCAGCAGGTCATACACGCACAGGCTGATCCCGGCATCGGTCAAAGGAGACCCGCTCATGCCTCGCCACCAACTCACCACCGACGTCCACCTCGTCTTGCTCCAAGGCAACAAAGTCCTGTTCGGCTGCCGCCAGAACACCGGCTATGAAGACGGTGCCTACCATCTTCCGTCCGGCCACCTCGAAGCCGGGGAATCTGTAGTCACCGCTCTGATCCGTGAAGCCAAGGAAGAAATTGGCGTTACGATCCAACCCGAAGCAGTCGAGTTTGCCCACGTTATGCACAACTCATCCAGCGGTGGCCGCGCCGCCTTCTTCTTCACGGTCCGAGCATGGGATGGCGAGCCGGAGAACCGCGAGCCCGACAAGTGCAGCGGGCTGGCTTGGTTCCCACTCGACGAGCTTCCCGGCCACATGATCGCCTACTGCCGCACCGCCCTCGAACACATCGCCGCTGGCCAGCCCTTCTCGATCTACGGCTGGTAGCGATGCCCGGGGATGATCCCGGCCCGGTGGTCTGCTTCAGCTACCTGGCTGCTGCATCGCTTTGGAGTGTTGATCGTTTCCCTCCGGCCAACCACGGGGCCGAGGTTCGGCGGGCCGAGTCCTCGATCGCGGCCGATGGCCCAATGGCCGCCGCCGTTCTGGCCGCGCTCGGCGTGCCGGCGCTGGTGATCAGCAACGACATCGGCGACGACGTCCAGGGCGATCAGGTGCGGGCCTGGCTCCATCGGCATCGGGTGGCGGCCTCCGCCGAGCTGGCGCCCGGTATGCCCACCCCGTCCATTGTGATCGTTGCCGATGACCAGGGCACTCGCACCTGGTTCCCGTATCTCCCCGGCGTCGCCGAAGCCCTGGCCGCGGTCGATCTGTCACCGCTCGCCAGGGCTTCCTTCGCCTACATTGACTGCTACCAGCTCATCGAGGCCGCTGCCGTCCGCGCCATCCAGGCCGCGCGGGCGGCCGGCGTGCCGACACTGATCAACCTGGGCGGCTCGGCGCTCTCGCCGGCGATGGCCGCCGCGATCCATGATCATCCAGATGCCTTGATCCAGACCAATGTCGACGACGCCGAGCACGAGGCCGCCCCGGCGGTGGCGGCCTCGCTGCTGCACGCGACGGATGCTCGCTGGGCGATGATCACCGCCGGGGCATCCGGCGCCATTGCAGTCGGGGACGGCCGACGAGTGTGGGTGCCGGCTTTCGAGGCGCAGGTACGGCACACCCACTGCGCCGGCACCGCCTTCTCCGGCGGCCTGATCTACGGCTTGCATCAGGGCTGGTCGATGCGCGATGCCCTGGAACTGGCTGCCGCCAGTGGGGCTCTGCGCTGTGAGCGCGCCCATCACGAGCCGCTCCCGACGCTCGCGGAACTACAGGCCCTTGCGGCTGGCCGGGCTCGGCTGACGGTCTGAGCCTGACGGCAAGCAGACGTACGGCACCTCGACGGGCAGCGCTGCTCGGAACCGTGGCCAGCGCCAGGTGCGGCTGATCATCGTGAGGCACTGCTCCTCGGTGAAGCCGAGGCGGCGCAGCAGGATGATCCGCAGCAGCAGCTCGACGGTGGAGGCCAGCCGTAGGACCTCTTCCGGTCGCTTGGCCATGCCGGGCAGGGTGTGGGCCACGATGTTCCGGTAGTCGTTGATGCGCCGGGTCCACCGCTTGACCTGTAGGCCGAGGTACGGGGCGAAGGCGACCCCCGCCTCGTTGATGAGGTTGCCTAGCATCCCGGCGTAGGTGATGTCGGAGTGCATGAGTTTGTTCTTCAGCCATTGCTGGTCCGGACCCTCGCCCACGGCTTGGTAGATCCGATCAAGCCGCGCCTGGTGCGCGGCGGTGTCCCTCTTGCCGTACAGGCGGCTGTGCATCCCCTCGGCCGCCGAGGCCGCGGTGAAGGCCCGGGTCGGGATGAAGCGCATCGACTGCTCTCGCAGCGAGAACAGCAGATCACAGACCGGGTTGAGCCGGGCCTCCAGCTCGAACCAGAGGGGCAGGTGGGTGGCCGGCTCGATGTCATCGAGCGTGAACACCATCTCCTGGCGGATGGATCTGGTGTACTCCGGCTCGGCCGCATCCCCGTACCGAACCTGGAAGGGCGCAGACAGGCCATAGGAGGCCAACACCTTGGAGTTGGCCATGATCACATGGCTGTCCCGGCAGGGTTCATCGGTGGCGAGATCGAAGAAGAAGCGCAGCGGCCGGATGTAGCGCACGTACAGGGCGTTGAACGACTGCGGCCGGTCGAGCTGGATCTGTATCTCCTCCTCGCTCCGGATGCTTCCGACCGTGTCGCCGTGCGTGGCGCTGTAGCTCCGGCCGATCATCGCCTGGCCATCGGGTACCGGGAAGGTCACCTCTGGCGGCCGTCTGAAGTACATGGCCCCAGAGTCGGCATCGGAGTCATCGGTGAACGGATGTCGGCCCATCCAACTGTTGAGGCCGGTGAGCCGGAACGAGAGCTGGTCAAACGTCTGTTCGCTAGCCTTGCTCAGGTGGCGGTCACCGATCAGCATCGCGGAGGCGAAGGTCTCGATGTCGCCGATGCCGTTCGGGGTTGTCCTGCTCGCGCCACTCCGGCAGCCGAGGAGGGTGACCTTGTTGTCCGGTCCCGGAACGTCACCGATGATCACTTCGTTGGTGAGGCGGTCGTGCTGGATGTGCCGACCAGCGGGGCGGTCCCGCAGCCCGCGAGGGGTCCGGAGCTGAATCTGCTCGCCGATGGTCAGCACGCCTCCGACGGGTGGCTGGCTACTGCCGGCGAGCTGCCATTCGCCCATGTAGCTGTCCTTGAACCTCTCGTCCGCCATGCCGTGGATCATGTCATCGGGCACCAGTAGCCCCGATCCGCACGTTCGGTCAGAACAGATCCCACTCCCGCAGCATCCTCGTCAGCTCGTCGAGCCGCTCTCGGGGCATCCGCTTGCGGGCGGCCTCGCCCGCCGACTCCTGGGCGGCGCCGAACTGCCACCAGCTCTCACCGGTCTTGCGGTCCATGACCAGGAAGCGGTCCTTCACCGCCGGCCCCCGGATGACCAGTGACACGGTGTACGGCTCGGCTACCACGGCGTGCACCATCGCGTGGTGCAGGGCGTAGCTGGCGCCGGCCTGCTCCTGGCGGACCTGCAACGCGGCCAGGCTGCCTGGCTCGGGTTCGGTGTCCACGTCGACGTCGCCGAACAGGTAGTGCCGGTACTCCCCGCGCAAGATCAGGCTGGCGTACGACCAGCGGTGGTTGTGCGGCCGGTCGAAGTGGCCGGGCAGGAAGACGTGCAGCCGCACCCGGATGCCGGCGTCGTCCTGGTAGAGGACGATCTTGTCGAGGATGTCGTAGTGCTCGGCGAGGGCCAGCAGCTCCGGCCGCTCCGGCAGGGCAAGCAGGGCTTCCCGCACGAACTCCGGGTCGTCGGCCAGCTGGGTGAGTGCCTTCCGGGTGGCGTGTTCCACGGCGTCGATGTCGTTCCAGTCCAGCCCGCGTAGCGGCGAGATGATGTGCTCCATCTGGATCTTCTCCTCAGTCTTCGGGCTTGGCGCTGGACTTCCATAGCCGGCAGACCGGCACGATGTCCGGCTCGGCGGCGCAGGACGAGCCACCCATGACGATCTCCTCGGCCGGGCAGCCGCCCTGGCAGGCCGTGGCCTTGCAGCCGCCGCAGGCACTCGTCGTGAGCGGCTTCGTGAACAGGTCGAACTCGTTGTCACCGCGGTTGAGCACCACCTGGCCGTCCTGCATCCGGGCGAAGTACAGGTCGGTGTCGAACAGGTAGGAGCAGACGTAGCACCTGCCGTCGGGAAAGATCGAGATCCGGTCCAGCGTCCGCCCGATGCAACCCTGGTAGCCCTCGGCGGCGTAGCGGGCCATCTGGTCGCGGCGGGCGTAGGTCGGCTGGTACCAGACCCGCGTCTGGTAGCCGGGCGCGATCTCGTTCAGCACGTCGCAAAACGTCACCCACTCCGCCGGTCCGATGGCCATGTCGGCGTTGCCGTGCCCGACGCCGATGGTCGAGAAGACGTGGAACTTCACCAGCGACACGCCGAGCTCGTCGGCGGTGTCCAGCAGCTTCAGGGCGTCCGGCTGGTTGGCCTGGTTGACGGTGCAGATGATCCGCGTGTCGAAGCCGCGGCTCGTCAGCTCGGCGGTCGTCTCCAGCGCCGTGTCGAACGTGCCAGCGCCGCGTACCCGGTCGTGGGTGGCGGCGCTGCCGCCGTCGAGGCTGACCTGGACGTAGGCGAAGTCCTCCGGCTCCAGCTGCCGGAACCTCCGCGCCGCTGGCTTCTGGGCGTTGGTCGTGGTGATGACGTCCTCGTAGCCGAGCTGCCGGCCGAGCCGGATGGCGTCCACGTAGTTCGGATGCAGCGTCGGTTCGCCGCCGAGGATGGTCAGCTTGCTGCCGCCCATCCGCCGCCAAGTGGTCAGCGTCGCGGCGATCTCCGGCAGGGTCAGCTTGAGCGCCCGGTCCAGCCGATCACCCATGTAGCAGTGTTCGCAGCGCAGCTGGCAAGCCTCGGTGATGTAGAGGTAGACATTGCGGAACCGGCCGTAGGCGATGCGCTCGATCCGCTCCGGCGCCGGCATACCCGCCCGACGGGGCATCCGGGCGTGGCCGTAGTCGTCGTCCGTGCGGACGCGCGGGGGGTCAAGGGACATAGTGGTCATAGTTGGCTGCTCCTCGGGGTCAGTAGCGCCGTGACGGCGTGAGCGACGTGGTCGGCTGAGGTGCTGCTGTCGAGCTGGGCCACCGGGATGCCGGCTGCCGCGAACGCCTGGCGGATGCCGTCGGCGGTCTGGCGGTAGCGGTTGAGTCGGGCACGCAGCAGGCGGGGCGCGTCGCCCCGGCGGGGGTGGAGGATGCCGCCGCAGCGGGCGCAGCGCTGGGCATCATCTGTACTGGGCACGGCCGGGAGGCGGGGGTCGCGGATGGGGTCGCGTTCGCAGCGGTGGCAGACCCGGCGCTGGAAGGCCCGCCGGTACAGCGTCGTGACGTCGACCGTCAGTTCCACGGCGCGGGCTACGCAGTCCGGCGCGTGCTGACGAAGCGCCGCCAGGAACAGGCGGACCTGGGTGGCGTTACCAGGGAAGTTGTCGAAGAAGACGGTGTGGATCTGGCCGCCCTGCGCCACGGTGTTGAGGTAGCCGCGCAGCGCCGTGACCACGGTGAAGTCGTCGATCCAGCCCAGCCGCTCGGCGCTGGTGGCCGTGGCCGCCAGGATGGTTTCCGGGACGTGCTCTCGAAGCCGGAAGACGGTATGCCCCGGCATTTGACCGAGGCTCGCGGTCAGCGTCGTCTTACCAGCGGCCGGCGGGCCGAAGACGGGTACGGCGACCGTGAGGGCCACGGGGCAACCCCCTTTCGCACCGGGGAGGCCAGACCGACGCGCCACCCACGAGGGGCGGCGGGGCTGGTCTGCGGCATCCCGATCAAGGACGTGAAACGGTCTTCAGCGTCAGGCCCGGAATCCGCCCCGACCATGCCAATGCGTGATGATCGACATACGCGCGACGCATAGACCCTGCTACCGGGAGTGTTAGCGTCCTGGTGATCGTCCGACGCGCGACCGAGGGGGAGACGGTGACGAGCACGCACCCGCTCCGCCACTGCACCCGCTGCGGCCACCGCCTGGCCGCCGACAACCTGCGCCCGATGTGCAGCCCCTGCCAGAGCGCCGCCCTCGACACCCAGGCCCGGCCGCCAGCCGTGCCGTCGGCGTTCTGGACGCTCGACCAGATGCGTGACGCTCTGGCCACCTGGCACATGGGCCGGGTGATCTTCGCCTACCGGAACCACCCGCACCACGGCCACACGCTGCCCCAGGAACTCGTCGGCACCTGGCTCGGCCTCACCCAGGCCCAGCTCAGCCGCATCGAGAACGGCCGGGCACCCGAGGAACTGACCAAGCTGATCCGCTACAGCCAGATCCTCGGCATACCGGCCGAGCTGCTGTGGTTCGACCTGCCCGGCTCGCCGCGTGCCCGTGCCGGCGTTACCGAGGCTCAGCCACCGGTCCTGATGCCGGTGCTGCTGGGCGGCCGGGAGGTCATGCTGCCGATAGACGCCAGCGCCGCCAGGGCCAACGGCCTTGACGATCTCGTCGCGAACCTGGCGTCCGATTCCGAAACTGCGGATAGACCAGGCGGGCCACCGGCTATCCGCGGCACGACCGCGCGTCGGGTGGCGGCTCATGTCCTGCCGGTGGCTGGCCTCGATGAGTTGCAGCACGTGGCCGCCGCCCTGGACGATGCCCGCCGCTACCTGGACGGCTCGGTCGTCGGCTTCTTCGCCCGGCAGTTCGAGCGATGCAAAGCTGATGACGGCGAAGCCGGCCCGTTGGGTGTCTTACCGCTGGTCCTCGGCGTGCTTGGTGCCATCCAGCAGCACGCCCGCGACGTCCGGCCTGAAATCCGGCGTGACCTGCTGGCCGTCGGGGCTGACGGTGCGGAGTTCGCCGGCTGGCTCTACCGCGACCTCCACGACCCCGGCTCGGCCGCGTACTGGTACGACCGGGCCATGGAGTGGGCTCAGGAAGCTCAGGACGACTCCATGCAGGCGTATGTCTTGATCAAGAAATCGCAGATGGCCTACGACGGCCGGGAACTGGCCCGGATGCTGACGCTCGCTGAGGCCGCCTCCCGGGTGTGTCCCGCGCCCCGGGCCGCCGTCCACGCCGAGCGGTTGCAGCAGGAGGCGCTCGCCTTGGCCACCCACGGCGAGTCGCTGACCGTTATCGAGCGGAAGCTCGACAATGCCCGGCATGTGCTCGACGAGGCCGAGTCCGGCGCCACGACATCGACCGAGTCTCACTTCACCACCGTCACGCTCCAGCTGCGCTCGGCCGCCATCTACACCGAGGCAGGCGTTCCTGACCGGGCGGCCGGCATCTTCGGGGGCATCCTGAGCACGGGTTCGCTGTCGCGTCGGGACACCGGACTGTTCGGTGCTCGTCGGGCCGCGGCCCTTGCCCTCAGTGGGCATCCAGACGAGGCCGCCGCTGCGGCGCTCGATGCACTGCGGATCGCTCATGCGACCAGCTCGGGCCGGACCTTGACGATCCTGGCTGATGTGGGTCGGACGCTTGAGCCGTGGCGAGCGCGTCCAGGGCCACGGGACTTCCGGGAAGCGATGCTTGCGTAGCAGTTAGAACACGCCCTGCGACCTGGCCGAGTATCGCGGCTCCTTGTGGGTCAACGGTGTATCCGGGCCGAATCTGCCTGCCACGGTGGACTATCTCGTTTAGTCAACGGATGGCCAACTCGGCTATTGCTTACTTAGCGTCGCAGGCTGGACGCTCAGTGCATGGCGCGGTATCGGTATCGGTGCGGTGCGATCTGTCCCGACGGGACGAGATGTCGGAACCCTGTCAAGGAGGCCGGTCAGCGCTGTTACATCCGCTCGCATCACCAGTCGTGGCCGACGATGCAGACTCGGCAGACCCGTCCACGCCGGAGCACCTCGGCGATACCGCCGGCACCCCGGCTGGGAACCGTGCCAGCAGCGCCACGTCCTCCAGCGCCGCGGCCTCCGAGCCGTGAGGAATTGCAGGTGCGGTCGGCATCGGAGTCGTCCGCAGGCCTGATCACTTCCAACTTCCCGGCTGTTGTTGGCGACAGGGCGACCAGGTACGTCAGTGACCAGGTGTGGCAGCGGGTGACTCGCTCCTGGTCGGGACGGCGATGCGAGACGCTTGCCCGCCTGGCACGGGCCATTCTGGAAGGGCGCGAGCGGCTTCATGAGGGGATGGGCGAGTTCGCCAACCGCGCGCTCGGCTTGGTCAACCGGTCTTCCGTCGAGCGGCAGTTCGCATCGGAGCTGGTGAAGCAGCTGCCGCTGCCAGCGGTCGACGAGAACCTGATCGCCGCCGCACGAGGGCTCCAGGTGACCGGGATCGTGGTGTGCGTGGCGCGGAGCAGCCCGCTGATGCAATGCGCGTGCTTCACGGACGTCGTGCTCGTCGAGGGGCAGGCCAAGGTCAAATCGTTGATCACGGCCGGGATGCAGGACTGGGCCGGCCTGGGGAACCTTGGTTCTCCTGGGGCCACTTGATTGTGATCGGTGAGCAGAAGGGGTCCTACCTATCCGTCTGTCAGCCACTCGGCGACGGTGCGGATCACGAACGCCTGCCACTCCTGGCTCTGGGGCTGGAGGTACTGCGGGTCGTCATGGACGGCGAAGCCGTGCTGCGAGCCTTCGACCTCGACCAACCGGTGCTCGGCGGTGAACTTGCCCATCGCGGCCCGCGACGATTCGATCGGCACCAGCGTGTCTTTGGTGCCGTGTACCACCAGTGTGGGCGCGGCGATCTCGCCGATGGCCTCGTCCGGCCGCAGCCAGAACACCTCGTTCAGCAGCGGGCGGCCGTGCTTGAGCGTCGGCGTGAAGGTGATGGCCCCCTGCTCGTCGAGCGTCTTCACCATGTCGTCGTCAAGGCGGTCGTCGTGCCAGTACGGCCGGCTGTCGATCGTGCGCCACTTGTAGTTGAACTGAGGGTTGAGCAGCACCAGGCGGGCGACGTCGTCCGGCCGCTTCGCCGCGTAGTAGCCGCAGATGCCCCCGCCGAAGCTCGCGCCGAGCAGGCTCACGTGATCGACGCTGGCCGCATCCCGCACGTGAGCGATGGCCACCCGAATGTCGTTGAGGATGGACGACAGCGTTAGCTCCTCCTGGCGGCCGTCGCTCTCACCGTGGCCCCGGAGGTCGAATCTGAGCGACGCCACGCCTGCCTCGGCCAGTCCGACGGCCAGCCGGGTGAAGAAGCCGCCCTCCTCACGGGTGACGCCGCCGCCGTGAACCAGGACCACAGCCCGGTCAGCCGCGGCATCCGGCGTGGTCAATGACGCGGCGAGGCGCACGCCGTCCAGCGCGCGGAGCGAGGTGGCGGTTTGGTGCGTGGGCATGGCACTCCTCGGGACATGGGTGGCGCTGCTACGGGCCATCCTCTGGTGAACGGCGCTCGGAGACCAGAGCCGCCGGAGAGCCGTCTATCGCCCAACACCCTCGCCGGGCGGCAAGTCCCAATCCAGTGCCCGCAGGGCATCGGCGACGCGCTGTAGCGTGGCAAGGTCATCGAAGACTTCAATCGGTTCGGCGGCTGTGGCCGGTCTCGGGCGCGAGGGCAACGGCTCGGCGCTCCCGGCCGCAACGTCGATTGCACTAGACGAGCAAGTCCGAACCTCGGGTGGGTGGTGGGCTGGGGGAGGCCGTAGGGCGTGGTTCACTCCGGTCGCGGTCGCGGTCGCGGTCGCGGTCGCGGTCGCGACTGACGATCTGATACTGGCGACTGGCTTCTCGCGGCGGGTTCGAGTTCGTCGATCTCGGGGCTGTTCCCGGGCGGCGAGACGTGGCGTGGTCGTGTGGTGAGGGTGGGGAGGTGGGTGTAGCCGTCACATGAGAGCGCCGGACAGTGGCGCTAATGCCGCCTCGCCTTGCGACGGGGCAACCCGAGCCGAACCGCCCGGCATGGGAACCTGGCATGCCCGACTGGTCGCGCGCGGCAGGTCGCTGGTTCGTGTCGTTCACCGTCGAGGTCGATGGGAAATCCCCGAACGGCCGACGCGGCGACAGCGCGCCGCCGGGCCGGTAGGCGTCGACCTCTACTACCGATAGGGTATACACCACAGAGGATCGAGGAACAGCCCTGCGATCCGTCGTCAGCCGCCGTCCTCATTTGTCAGCTTTGGGTGAGCATGCCGGTGTAACTGTTGCTAGCGAATGCCAACTGCCCGTCGTCACGGGGGTCAAGCCTATATACCCCGGCTCCGGAGTAGGAGTTGTCGCCGCAGTTGGGGCCTCTCACCTGCTCGGTGTCGACGCTGATTCCTCCGTTCACCCGCAGGTCGGCGAAGTACAGCTCACCGCTACACTCCCCGGCGTCCGACCACGATCGCGTGTACACCGTGGTGCCAACCTTGCTGTTTTTGCCGACTCCAGCATTCAACGTGATGGTAATGTCAACCCGTCTCGTTCCGGAGTCGCCGCCCACCGTGCCCTTCCAAGTGCCAACCAAGTTGTCAGGGATGCGCCACGTAGGGGGGTCGTCGATGGCGATCGCGGATAGCGACCCTGTGGGGCTAGGCGACGGAGTGGCCGGTTCGGGTGACGGCGAGGGGGTGCGTGAGGTTGGTGGGGTCGTGGGCAGGACGGTAAGAGCGGACGACGATTGGGGCAGGGTCTCCGCCTCGGCCGACTCGCTCGATCCCCCGGTCAGAGTCAGAGGGATCACGATGGCCACGAGGACGCCCACGATGGCTACGAGGACACCCACCCATGTCGCGATGGTCTGGGAACGGAACACTCCCATGACCCGAGACCAGAACGCACTCAATCTCGTCGCCCCCCCGTAGAGACGCTCAGACTCCGTGATCGTTAATACTAGACGAGTAAATTCGGCGGATTCCAGCGATCAGTGCACCATCGGTTGCGATCC
>NZ_CDXDOR010000161.1:0-9396 GCF_978021225.1 Frankia sp. CeTa3Moorea
GGGAGGGGGGGCGAGGACGGTCGTCACCACGTCGGATGCGGCCGACGGGTCCCAGGCGCGTTCCTCCATCGCCGTTACCAGGGCGAGCGCCGTCGCCTCGGCGGCGTCGACCGCGCCGCGGGCCGCCCGGTCGTCCTCGACGAGCCCGAGGGCCTCCCGCAGCCCCGGCAGGGTGACGCGCCCCCCCCACATCTGCCGGGCCCGCAGCATCGCGAGCACCAGGTTGATCCGCGCCCCGCCGGTCGGCGCTTCGCCGAGCACGTGCAGGCCGTCGCGGATCTGCGCGTCCTTCACCTCGCACAGCCACCCGTCGACGTGCAGCAGGAAGTCGTCGAACTCGGCGTCGTGCGGCCGGTCGGCCAGTCCCAGGTCGTGATCGAGCCGGGCGGCCTGGATCAGCGTCCAGATCTGCGCCCGGATGGCCGGCAGCTTCGCCGGATCCATGGCGGCGATGGTGGCGTGCTCGTCGAGCAGCTGTTCCAGGCGGGCCAGGTCGCCGTAGCTCTCCGCGCGGGCCATCGGCGGAACCAGGTGATCGACCAGGGTCGCGTGCGCCCGGCGCTTCGCCTGCGTGCCCTCGCCCGGGTCGTTGACGAGGAACGGGTAGATCAACGGCAGGTTGCCGATCGCCGCGTCGGTCGGGCAGGACGCGGACATGCCCACGGTCTTGCCGGGCAGCCACTCCAGCGTCCCGTGCTTGCCCAGATGGACGACGGCGTGCGCGCCGAAGCCGCCGAAGCCGCCGGAGCCGCCGGAGCCGCCGGAGCCGCCGGCGAGCCACCGGTAGGCGGCGAGGTAGTGGTGGCTCGGCGGCAGGTCGGGGTCGTGGTAGATGGCGACCGGGTTCTCCCCGAAGCCGCGTGGCGGCTGGACCAGCAGCACGATGTTGCCGGCCTGCAGCGCGGCGAGCACGATCTCCCCGTCCGGATTCGCGGACCGGTCGACGTACAGCTCGCCGGGCGCGGGCCCCCAATGCCGTTCGACGCTCTCCCGCAGGTCGGCGGGCAGGGTGTCGAACCACGCCCGGTACCGCGCCGCGCTGATCCGGACCGGGTTGCCGGCGAGCTGCTCCTCGGTCAGCCAGGCCGGATCCTGCCCGCCCGCGGCGATGATCGCGTGGATCAGGGCGTCACCGTCCTCGGCCGCGACCCCCGGCAGCGCGTCCGGGCCGTCGTCGGGCCCGATGTCGTATCCGGCCGCGCGCATCGCCCGCAGCAGGCGCACGGCGCTCGCCGGGGTGTCGAGGCCCACCGCGTTGCCGATCCGGGAGTGCTTCGTCGGGTAGGCCGAGAGCATGAGCGCCACTCGGCGTTCGGCCGGTGGGACGCGCCGCAGCCGGCCGTGCGCGACGGCGATGCCGGCCACCCGGCCGGCGCGTTCGGTGTCGGCGACGTAGCTTGTCAGCCCGTCCGCGTCGATCTCCTTGAAGGAGAACGGCACGGTGATCAGGCGCCCGTCGAACTCGGGGATCGCCACCTGTGTCGCCGCGTCCAGCGGGGACAGCCCGTCGTCCGACTCCGCCCACGCCGCCCGGCCGCTGGTCAGGCACAGTCCCTGCAGGATCGGGATGTCCAGCGCGGCCAGCGCGCCGACGTCCCACGCCTCGTCGTCGCCTCCGGCGGAGGAGTGCGCCGGCTGGCTGCCGCCCGCGGCGAGCACGGTGACGATCAGCGCGTCCGCCCGCCCGAGGGCGGCGAGCAGCTCGGGTTCGGCGGCGCGCAGCGACGCGCAGTACACCGGCAGCGGATCCCCGCCGGCCCGCTCGACCGCGGCACAGAGTGCCTCGACGAACGCGGTGTTCCCGGCGACGTGGTGCGCGCGGTAGTACAGGACACCGATGACCGGCCGCACCGCGACCGGCCGCACCGCGTTCCCCGCGAGGACGTCCGGGACATCCCGGCTGGCTGAGGCGTCCGGGGTGGCTGAGGCGTCCGCGGTCCGGTCGAGCACTCCCCAGGCCGGGATGGTCACCGGCGGGGCGAATCCGGTACCGGACAGCAGCAGGGTGTCAGCGAGGAATCGGTGCAGCTCGCCGAGGTTGGCCGGACCGCCCTGGGCGAGGTAGGCGTGTGCCTCGGCGCAGATGCCGCCGGGCACCGTGGAGACGGCCATGAGCTCCGCGTCCGGGGTCCGTTCGCCACCGAGCACGACCACCGGGCGCGGGCCGGCGAGCAGCGTGTCGAGCCCCTCCTCCCAGGTCCGCCGGCCGCCGAGGATGCGCACCACGACCACATCGGCACCGCTGGTCAGCGCCGGGAGATCGGCGACGGAGAGCCGGGCCGGGTTGGCGAGGCGGTAGCGGGCTCCGCTCGCCCGCGCGGAGAGCAGGTCGGTGTCGGAGGTCGACAGCAGCAGGACGACCGCGTCGACCTCCGTCTCCCCGGCTCCCGGCGTCTCCCCGGCTTCGCGGGTGACCGTGGCCAACGGGTCGTCGGAAGGGTCGTTGGACGGATCGCTGGGAGGAGTCTGCACAGGCGACATGGTGATGCCTTTCCCGGGGGTCCACGCCCCGCGTCGGTGGCCGTGCCTGGGGCGCACTCCCCGGTGACGGTGGCGGGACCGCACCGGATCCGCACCGGATCCGCACCGGGCTTCCTTGCTTCCTCGCCGTTCGCCGCTCGTGGCCCCGTCACGATCGCAGAGAGGCGGGAGGTGTTGTCAAGCACTCCGCTGTCGTCGTGACAAAGAAAACGATCAACCGGCATCGCCCGAGTCCGGCACGTATGCTCCGCCGGTGCCCACCAGTCCGCGGGAGCGTGTCCGCGACGCCTGCCCTGGTGTGCTGACGACGCATCCGGCCGCGGACGGCGCGCTCGCGCGGCTGCGGCTGCCCGGCGGCCGGCTGACCGCCGCCGCGGCGAAGACCCTCGCCGGCTGCGCGCGGGAGTTCGCCGATGGCCACCTTGAGCTCACCTCCCGGGCTAACGTGCAGCTACGCGGCCTGGCTAACGGCTTGGCCGACGGTACGGCCGAGGAGCTCGCCGCCCGGGTGAGCGCGGTCGGCCTGCTGCCCTCGACGACGCACGAGCGGGTCCGCAACATCGTAGGCTCGCCGCTGTCCGGACGCGGCGAGGCCGGGTGCCGGGACATCGCGCCGGTCGTCGCCGAACTGGACCGCCGGCTGTGCGCGGATCCGGCCCTCGCCGCGCTGCCCGGCCGGGTGCTGTTCGCCGTCGACGACGGCAGCGGGGACCTGGCCGGGCTGCCCGCGGACCTCGCGCTGCGCGCCCTGCCCTCCGGGGAGATGCTGCTGGCCGTCGCGGGCGCGACCCGCGCGCTGCGGTTGCCCGTCCACGTCGCCGTACCCGCGCTCCTCGCCGCGGCGCGGGCCTTCATCGAGGCCCGCGCGGCGGTGGGCACCGCCGCGACGGCCTGGCGGATCGCCGAGTTGCCGGGTGGACCGGGTGGACCGGACGACCTGCTCGCGGCTGCCGCGGCCGAGGCCGGCGCCGTTGGGATCGTCCAGGCTGCTGGAATTGCTCAGGCCGCTGGGATCGTCCAGGCCGCTGGGATCGTCCAGGCCACTGGGAGCGCCACCGTTCGGGCCGGCGCGTGGCCCGGTCCGCATCCGCAGCGTGATGGCCGCCGGGCGTTGACCGTGCTCGTCCCCCTGGGGCGGCTGAGCGCCGACCAGCTCGACCTGCTCGCCGCCGCCGCGGCAGCCGGTGTCGGTGGCGGAGCGGGCGGTGTCGGCGGAGCGGGCGGTGGTGAGGGTGTCGGCGGAGCGGGCGGTGCCGAAGACGGCGTCCTGGTTGTGACTCCGTGGCGGTCCGTCGTGCTCCGCGATCTCGACCTGGCCGAGGCTACCCGGTGGTCGAGGGCGGCGGCGGACGCGGGCCTGGTCGTCGATCCGGCATCATCCTGGGTCGGCGTGACGAGCTGTGCCGGTCGGCCGGGATGCGCCCGGGCGCTGGCGGATGTCCGCCGCGACGCGGCGGTGTCCGTGCGGATCCGAGCTGGCGACCCGTCGACGCCGACGCACCCGGCCGGGAGGCCGCAAGCCCTCCGGCCCGTCCCGGTTGGCCCGGCCCTCGCGCCGGTGCACTGGTCGGGCTGCGAGCGGCGCTGCGGGCAACCGGGAGGACGGGTGGTGGAGGTTGTGGCGACCGGGTCCGGCTACCGGGTCCGTCGGACGGGCCTCGGGGCCGCCGCCGCATCCGTCGGAGCGGACGGCGGCGAGGCGACGGTCGTGTCGTCGAGCCCCGGCGACGGCCACCGTGACCTGGCCGCGGCCGTCAGGTCGGCGAGGAGTCTGGCATGAACGGCGTATCAGGCATGAGCGGTATGCAACGTTACGACTACGTCCGTGACGGCGCGGAGATCTACCGCCGGTCGTTCGCGACGATCCGGGCCGAGGCGCGTCTCGACCGGCTGCCCGGTGACGTCGCCCGGGTTGCGGTCCGCATGATCCATTCTTGTGGAATGGTGGATCTCGTTGACGATCTCGCTTTCACCCCCGGCGTGGTCGCGGCGGCGCGCGCGGCGTTGCTGGACGGCGCCCCGGTGCTCTGCGACGCGCAGATGGTGGCGGCCGGCGTGACCCGCCGTCGGCTGCCCGCCGCGAACGAGATTCTCTGCCTGCTCGGTGATCCCCGGGTGCCGCAGCTCGCCGAGCGGCTGGGCACCACCCGTAGCGCCGCGGCGGTGGATCTGTGGGCGGATCGGCTCGCCGGCTCCGTGGTGGCGGTCGGGAACGCTCCGACAGCGCTGTTCCGCCTGCTGGAACTCGTCGCGGCCGGAGCTGGGCGACCGGCGGCGGTGCTCGGCGTGCCCGTCGGGTTCATCGGCGCCGCGGAGTCCAAGCAGGCCCTCGTGGATGATCCGGCCCGGTTGGAGCATCTCGTCGTGCACGGTCGGCGGGGCGGCAGCGCGATGGCGGTCGCCGCGGTCAACGCGATCGCGAGCGAGGAGGATTAATGGCGCCGTTGAAGGGCCGGCTGTGGGGAGTCGGGGTTGGACCGGGGGATCCCGAGCTCGTCACCCTCAAGGCGGCCCGCCTGATCCGTGACGCCGACGTGATCGCCTACCACAGCGCCCGGCACGGTCGCAGCATCGCCCGGTCGGTCGCCGCGAGCCAGTTGCGCGGTGACCAGATCGAGGAGGCGCTGGTCTACCCGGTCACCACCGAGACGACCTCCCACCCCAGCGGCTACCGTGGCGCGATCGACGAGTTCTACGAGGACTGCGCCAAGCGGCTGGCCGTCCACCTCGACGCCGGCCGGGACGTCGTGGTCCTCAGCGAGGGTGACCCGTTCTTCTACGGCTCGTTCATCCACCTGCACCGGCGCCTCGCCGACCGGTACCCGACCGAGGTCGTGCCGGGGGTGACGTCCCTGTCGGCGGGGTGCGCGGTGCTCGGCCGGCCGCTGGTCGAGGGCAACGAGGTCCTCACCGTGCTGCCGGGCACGCTGCCGCCGGCGGCCCTCGCCGAGTGTATCGCCGGCACGGACACCGCGGTCGTGCTCAAGATGGGGCGGACCTTCCCGGGGATCCGGGACGCCTTCACCGCCGCGGGACGCCTCGCGGACACCTGGTACGTGGAACGGGCCACCACCTCCGGCCAGCGCATCGCCCCGCTCGGTGCGGTAGACCCGGCCACGGTGCCGTACTTCTCGCTCGCGGTACTGCCGAGCCCGGTCCGGGGGCCGGACGATCCGGCGCCGCTGCGCGCGTCGCAGGCGGACTGGGTACTGACGGCGCCCACCGTTGGTACGGCGCCCACCGTCGGTACGGCTGGCGCCGTTGGCACGGCTGGCACCGTCGGTACCGACGGCACGCCCGGCGCGGGGGAGGTCGTCGTGGTGGGCCTCGGACCGGGCGCCGCGGGCTGGTTGACGCCGCAGGCCGCCGAGGCGCTGGCCGCCGCCGACGACCTCATCGGCTACGGCCCCTACCTCGACCGGGTGCCGGTCGATCCACGCCAGCGCCGGCACGCCTCGGGGAACACCGTCGAGGCCGAGCGCGCCGAGCTCGCCCTCGAACTGGCGGCCGGCGGCGCGAACGTCGCCGTGGTCTCCTCCGGTGATCCCGGGGTCTTCGCGATGGCCACGGCCGTCGTCGAGGCCGCGGCGGCGGAGCGGTTCGCGGGCGTCGAGGTGCGGGTCGTGCCCGGGCTGACCGCCGCGCAGGCGGTGGCGAGCCGGGTCGGGGCGCCACTCGGCCACGACTTCTGCGTGCTGTCGCTGTCCGACCGACTCAAGCCGTGGGAGGTCATCGAGCGGCGGCTGCGGGCGGCGGCCGCGGGCGACTTCGTCCTGGCGCTGTACAACCCGGCTTCCCGCACCCGTCGCCATCAGCTGGAGCGGGCCCACGAGGTGCTGCTCGAACACCGCCCCCCGGGCACGGTGGTGGTCATCGGCCGGGATGTCGGCGGTCCCGCCGAGAGCATCACCGTGACGAGCCTCGGCGCGTTCGACCCGGCCGAGGTCGACATGCGCTGCCTGCTGCTCATCGGCTCGTCGACGACCCGAGTGGTGCACCGCGGCCCCGGCCGGGACCTCGTGTTCACCCCACGTCGTTACCCGGTCACCTAGCCCCGGTCATCTAGGCCCTGGTGGTGCGACCCAGGCCACGGCGGCGTCGACATCGTCGACCGCGGTCACCCCGGGTGGCAGCGGCGGGCGGTCGACCATGATGACCGGCAGACCGAGGTCCCGGGCGGCGGCGAGCTTCGCGGCGGTCATCGTCCCGCCGCTGTTCTTGGTCACGAGGACGTCGACGCGGTGCCGGCGCAGCAGGGCGGTCTCCCCGGCGACGTCGAACGGCCCACGATCGAGGATGACGGTCAGCCGTGGCGGTACCGGGCCGGTCGGCGGTTCGACCGATCGGGCCAGGAACCAGGGCCGGTGCAGGCCGGCGAACAGGGCGAGGTCGGTTCGCCCGGTGGTCAGGAACACCCGTGGGGCCGGATCGGAATGCGGGCGCGGCCCGGGTGGGACGAACCGGTCGAGCAGAGCGACCGCGTCGGCCAGCGACGGGACCCGGCGCCAGTCGTCTCCGGGCTGCTCGCGCCAGCTCGGCCGGCGCAGGACGAGCAGCGGAACGCCGGTGGCGTGCGCGGCCTGCGCGGCCTGCGTGGTCATCGTCGCGGCGAACGGATGGGTCGCGTCGACCACCGCATCGATCCGTTCGGCCCGCAGGTAGTCGGCCAGGCCCGCCGCCCCACCGAAGCCGCCGATCCGGATCCGGCAGGACGGTGGCAGCGCAGGCTCGCGGACCCGACCGGCCAACGAGTAGACGATCTCGATGCGTTCCGTGCCGGCGGGATCCGGGGAGCCGAGCGTGGTTGCCAGGCGGCGCGCCTCCCCGGTTCCGCCGAGCAGCAGCACACGGCATGCCCCGGTCACCGAGCCCCGGGGGCGCCCGGTCACCGAGCCCGAGGGAGGGGATCCGGGCCACGCGGCGCGGCGTTTGCCTGGGAAGCCTGGGAAGCCTGGGAAACCGGGGAGGCCGGGGGAACGGACGACACGCATCCGTCCGGTCCGAAGCGTTCCCGGGAGTACAGGTAGCTGTCCCGGAAACCCTCCGCGGCCAGGGCGTGACCCACGATGATCACGGCCGTCCTGGTGAGCCCCGCGGCCCGCGCCCGACCGGCGATGTCGGCGAGCGTGCCGCGCAGCACGATCTCGTCGGCCCGGCTGGCCCAGGCGACGACGGCTGCCGGGCAGTCCGTACCGTAGTTCGGCACGAGCTCGGCGACGAGCGTCTCGATACGGTGCACGGCCAGGTGCAGCACGAGGGTCGCCCCCGACCGGCTGAGGGCGGCGAGGTCCTCGCCGGGCGGCATGGGACTGGACAGCACGGCCGTGCGGGTCAGCACCACGCTCTGGGCGACGCCGGGAACCGTCAGCTCCCGGCGCAGCGACGCCGCCGCCGCGGCGAAGGCAGGGACACCCGGCGTCACGTCGTAGGCGATCCCGGCCGCGTCGAGCCGGCGCATCTGCTCGGCGACGGCGCTGTAGAGCGACGGGTCGCCGGAGTGCAGGCGGGCGACGTCGTGACCGGCGGCGTCGGCCGCGACCAGCTCCGCGACGATGTCGTCCAACGGCATCCGGGCGGTGTCGACGAGACGGGCCCCGGGCGGGCAGTGCGCCAGCAGCTCGACCGGGACGAGACTGCCGGCGTACAGGCAGACCGGGCAGGACGCGATCAGGTTCCGGCCGCGGACGGTGATGAGGTCGGCGGCGCCCGGTCCGGCCCCGATGAAGTGCACGGTCACGCCGGCCCCCGCCGGTTGTCCCCGGGCGGCTGGACGTCCCCGGGCGGCTGGACGTCCCCGGGCAGCTCGGCGGCGGGGGCGGCGGACGCTCGGCGCATGCTGCTGGGCACAACCGGGCACGCTAGCAGGACGCTGCCGGCGGCGAGCCCCCTCGGGGACGCTCCGGCACGGGTGTCGCCGGGCGTCGCGATCCGGCTGCTCGCGCACCGACGGGAAGCCGGACACCGCCCTCCGGAACGTCAGAGAGACCGCGGCCGCCGTGCCGCCACCCCCTCACCGGTTGCGGCGCGGGCCGTGGCCGCGGGCCGTGACCTGCGCCGCGTCCTCGTCCCTGCCCGCGGACGCCGGCCCGGTCCGTACCGGGTCACCCGGCGACGGGTCGGTCGGCGTGCCGTCCTCGTCGGAGCCGGCCCGCGCGACGGTGGCCGGGGTGCCGGTGCACAGCGGCGGTAGGGTGGTCGAGCCCCGAACCGTCGCGGGCCGGAAGATCCGTCGTTTCCGCCACACGAACAGTCCGGCCGCGATGGCTAGGACGCCGCGGCCGTTGATCGCGTAGAGCGCGATCCCGCCTTCGTACTGCAGGATCGCGGCCACCAGCGCCAGCAGGCCCAGGAGAGCCGCTGGATGGCGACATCCGCGCAGCGCGTACTCCAGTCGGGCGAGGACGAATCCTCCCAGAGCCGCGAGGGTCACCATCCACGGCGGACCGCCGATGGGCAGCAGCTCGCCGAGCTGGGTGGGCAGGCGGTCGAACGCGTTGGTGATCCCGTAGGTGGCGGACAGGCGCGTCTTGAGGGAACGCGACTCCAGGTCGGAATTCAGTTTGTCGGGATTGAGAAAACGCGGGACGGCGATGTTGACGTCGTTCCACAGGGTTACCGGGCCGATGGGCGGAGAACCGTCGCGGAGCCGTCGCAGGATTATCGACGGGTAGGAGTTCCCGTCCAGGCGGACCCCGAGGTTTCCCACCTCGCCCGGGTTTATCCCGCGTTCCAGATGGGTCAGACCGGCGGCCAGGGCTTGCAGGCGCTGCCCGGGACCCACGCTGTACCCGAACACCTGCCGGCCCGCGTCCGCGCGTGCCCCGTAGATGACGACGTAGGCCAGAACCACGAGCGCGACGACCGAGACGAGCTGCCGTCGGCGTATGGGAATCCCGACGATGGACAGTAGGTAGA
>NZ_CDXDOR010000161.1:9421-10606 GCF_978021225.1 Frankia sp. CeTa3Moorea
GCCCGGGACCCACGCTGTACCCGAACACCTGCCGGCCCGCGTCCGCGCGTGCCCCGTAGATGACGACGTAGGCCAGAACCACGAGCGCGACGACCGAGACGAGCTGCCGTCGGCGTATGGGAATCCCGACGATGGACAGTAGGTAGATCACCGCGCCCGCCGCTATCGCCACCGGCAGCCGCTGCCCCGCCAGTGTGTGCAACGTACACTGGATGCCGAGCACCGGGAGGAATCCGCGGCCCTTCGTCCGCACGAGCACGGCGAAGCTTCCCAGGGCGAGGCCGACGACCAGGAACTGCGTCGCGAAGCCGCTGACGAGGTAGGGACTGCCGGTGACCGTCGAGGGGTCCGCGTCGCCGGACGAGGTGTTCCTGCCGACCGCTGTCACGGCCACCGCAGCCAGGGCCAGCGGAGTCAGGACCCGCCAGTCGAAGAAGTCCAAGACTTCCTCCCGGCGGCAACCGGTGGACGGCGGCGTGCGTTGGGTTGCGAAGCGATAACCGGAAGCGAACGCGAGCAGGGAGAACCCGACCAGAACGGTGTAGGCCGCGACGTCGGACTCCGTGGTCAACAGCCGGTTGTCACTGTAGGACGGCACCAGGACCTGCAGGACCTCCGTCACCCCGTGGTAGGCGATGGCGGCACCGACGAACATCAGCCCGAGACTGGACACGGCGCGCCGGCCCCGACCGCGAACCACCACGACCAAGGCGAGCCCCTGCAGCAGCAGACCCAGCGCTAGCGTGGCCGACACACCGCGCCTCCGCCCGTCGTGCCGGGTGCTCTCCGGGGGAGCCCCGGTCCGATGGTGACCGGCCCGGGCGACCCGAACCGCGCCATCCTTCCCGCATGGTGAACAGGCTTGATAAATCCGTTTACAGACGATCTCTGAACGGCCGCCGTTGCACGTCTGCTTCCGGCGTTAGGCTGAAGACCGTCGACCGGATAGCTCCGCGTGCTGCCCATGAACATCTCCGGACCGATCTCTACCGGGCCGCAGCCCAGATCTTCGTCGACCTCGTGGAGTACACCGACTTCCCACGGGCCTGAGCCGGGCCGGTGGTGGACGGGCCGGGTCACGACGCCGCGGGTGGGGGGCCTCGCGGTTGGCTCCCCGCAGCGCCAGCGTCATGATCCTGCGTTCCGGAGGTTGCTCCGGAACGGCCGCGGCGGTGTCGGTTGTTC
>NZ_CDXDOR010000162.1:0-813 GCF_978021225.1 Frankia sp. CeTa3Moorea
AATCGCGGGTACCAGCGGACTGCCAGGAAGATCATCTCGAGGGGAGGGTGGAAGCCCGCGAACTCCGACAGCCTCGCCGCCCACCGGTGTGAGGATCGAACCGGCGATCTCGCCGTCAGCCGACTTAAATCGTGACGATCCTCAGGAGGTCTTCCAGGCCGACGAGGTCGGCGGCGTTGCGGGTGTAGATGCTGGCTCCGTGGGCATGGGCGGTGGCCGCGATCAGCAGGTCCATGGCGCGTGCGCGTGGCTGGCGTCCGGCTTCGACGACGCGGGCGGCGAGACGTCCGTAGCTGTCGGCGACGGCGTCGTCGATGGGCAGCGGGTCGAACCGTCGTTGGATCGCGCTGAGGCGGGCGAGCCGGGTTGCGCGGGCCTGGGGCGTCTTGGCGACGAGGACGCCGAACTGTAGTTCGGCGATGCTGATGACACTGACTGCCAACTCGCCGGAGATGGGGGTGACGTCCGTGGCGACCAGGACACTGGTATCGAGGACGCCGCGTTTCATCGGCCTTCCCAGGGATCCGTGAGGGAACCGTCGACGAGGTTGCGGTCCTCAGGCCAGTCGGTGTCCTCCGGCTGCGCGAAGAGTTCCGCCAGATCGTCCCAGCGCCGCCACACACGCGGACTCACCGGGCCAAGGACGGCTGCTGGTCGGCCGGCCACGGTGATGGTGAGCCGTTCACCGGCCTGGGCGCGTCGTACCAGGTCGCTGGCGTTCTGCCGGACCTCTCGAAGCCCTATCTCGTCCACCCCTCCGACGGTAGCACTTGTGCTACCGGCTCGACCATCGCGAAAATGAGCCTGGTCGGG
>NZ_CDXDOR010000162.1:1099-10652 GCF_978021225.1 Frankia sp. CeTa3Moorea
ACGGGGGCGGTCCGGCATGCGTCGATAAAGGTGATCAGTTCATTCACCCGGTCGGACCGGGCGTCGACGGCGCGGTTCACGACCCGGATGAGGTGAGCGTAGGCGTCCGTGTGGTCGTAGTGGGCGACTTCCCTGATCCGCAGTGCCCATCGCCAGTAGCCGCGGATGGTGTCGGCCAGTGGCATCCGGAAGGTCGCAATGACCTCGCGGATTGGCTCCACCACGGCGTCGCCCTCCCGGCGCAGGTACCGCTCGACCACATCCGCCATGAACGCGAAGTGGCGCGACTCGTCGCGGGCGAGTCGGGTGAGGACGTCGGCCAGGACCGGATCGCCGGCCACGGTGCGTAGCTGCTGATAATAGAGCTGCGTCGCCTTCTCCTGCACGAGTGCGTAGGCGAACAACGAGACCGCGTGGTCAAGTGGCAGATCGAATTTCTTGCGGCCCTCGGCCGCCAGTTCCCGACGCAGTTCCTCCGGTTCGGCGATACCGGCGGCGACCTGGTAGCGGAACAGGGCCCGGGCGTGGCTGTCCTCTTCCTGGGCCCACCGTACCGTGAAATGGTAGAGCTCACGGTTATGGATAAAGGTTTCCAGGTCAACGTCGGAGTTGAGCGGGAACGCACGCTCGTAGAGGCCGAAATAGCCGGGGAGATGGTCCTCGATCAGGGTGATGAAGCGGACCGCTGAGCGCTGGCCTTCGGTGAGCCGGTCGGCCTCGGCCTCGTCCCACCGGAAGGCCGATTCGACGTCCCACCGGCGGGCGGCGGACCCGGCAGAATGAAACGCGGTGACCGCCGCCGCCAGGTCGGAGGCGGGCAGCAGCGGCGGCAGCACCGGACGGGCAAAAGGGCCGTCGGACCGGGCAGGGCGGCGTTGCCCCGCTTCCGGAGCAGAGGTATATGATATAACGGTGTTCGATACGGTCACGATGATTCTCCTGTTGTCAGACCGCCGCCGTCTCGAGCGCCGCGAGCACGATACGGACGACGTCGTTGATGGAGCTCAGGGTGAAGACGTCCTCATCCTCGATCTCGATATCGTACGTGCGCTCTATGCGGGAGATCATGACCAGGACCTTCACCGAGTCCGCGCCTTCGACGGCCCGCAGGTCGAGGTCGGGAGTGAGCGCGTCGGCTGGCATCCCGAGCTCGCGAGCAAGGATGGCGGTGACAGTACTGACAATCTCGGCGCGGGAGGGTGTCATCATGACTCCTTCAGTCATTCGCCGTGTCGGTTGAGGCGCGTGAGAGGGACTACTCAGCCCTGGCCGCCGGCGGCCTGGGCCGCGCTGGAAGCCTGGGCCGCGCTAGCAGCCTGGGCCGCGGTGATGGCTTCCGCGACACGGTCGAACTCGTCCGGTCGCAGGTCCAGGCGTTGCCGCGCGATGTTCATCGATGTCGGACGGTAGGTCGCGCTCGCCGCAGCCACTAGACTGCCCGCGGCGTCGAGGATCTCGGCCTCGGCACGCACCAGGCCGCCCGCGCCCGTCGGATTGCCCGTCGGACCGCCCGTCGGGTTGGAGACCGGCTCAGCCGCGTCGGCCTGTAGGCGGGCAACGCACTGGTAGTCGGTGTTCACCCGCATCGCGGTGACGTACCGCAGCCGCATACCGGTAGTGAAGGAGGTGAGGCCTGTTCGCAGAACGATCAGGTTTCCCATGGTTTCGTCGCAGATGACTCCGATGAGACCGCCGTGCACGACCCCCGGGTACGACTCGTGAGTGCGGTCCAGCCTGAAGCGGGTGGCGATCCCGTCGGGACGGAAGGCGAAGCGGAGGCGCAGGCCGTTTGCATTGTGCGGTGAGCAGCCGAAGCAGCGGTAGCTCTCCAGGACCGCCCAGGGCACCGGCAGGTATTCCTCGTCGGCCGAGGATTGGGAGGGAGCGGTCGGGTGAATGTGCATCGGTTCCTCCGGCAGGGAATCGGTCACGGCGCGCCCCTGCCGACGGCGTCGCACGTGATCCGGGGCGCCGCCGTCGTCGCGCGTCGCCCCCGCATCCGATCGGGTCTGGAACGACGTTCTCAGATTCGACGCATCAGGCCACTATTTCAGCCATCGCGTGGCGGATGCCGGAGTTCCGGCTCAGGTCCCGGCCGACCGCTGTTCCGAGCATGCGCCGGAGCTTGGCCTGGAGCTTTTCCAGCGCATCCGGCGGAGAGAACTGGAGATAGACATCGATCACGTCGTCGACGGTCTCGTGCCCCCGCATCTCCTCGACGCGCTGATGCTTGTAGACACCGACCGGGTGGTTGAGCCGCGGGCTCGTAACGTAGAAATGAATCCTTTCCAGGACTGACCTCAGCTCGTGCGGGTGGAGTTCCAGGCGACGCTTCAAGTAGAAGAGGAACTCGCGGGCGTGCCCTGCTTCGTCGCGGCTCGCGCGGAGAAACAGGTCGGCCAGCACGGGCTCCTCCACCCACTCCGACATCGCCCGGTAGACCGTGTTAACGATGATCTCGGAGATCACGTTCGTGGTCAGGGTCGCACTCGGCGTGATACCGGCTTCGTACGGCTCACGCAGAGCCTCGATCTTGTCCTGGTCGATATGGACGCCCACCGCCTTGAGCCAAGCACGGAAGGCGTAGTGATGCTGAAGCTCCTGGTAGGCCCAGATGGCCACGAAGGCCGAGCAGTCGTAGTCGTCGTGGAACTCGCTGAGAAAACCGTGCAGCCCGGGGAGAGACGTCGCCTCGCCCATGACAACGCCCTTGACAAGCGAGATGTAAACGGGATGAACGAGGTCACGACGGACGTTTTCCAGCCCGAGGTCGGAAACCTTCCACTGGAGGCGCTCGTAGTGCTGGAAAACATCGAAGCTATGGGACTTGTCAGCGGTGGCGGTCGGCATGGATGGACTCCTTCTGAGCTTCCCTCGCAGGCCTTTGCCGCTCTACCATGGGTTGCCTGACCGATCATTACAACCCTGATATCACACGCCAATCGAACCATTCCGATCAGCTATCGCGGAAGCGCTTACCGCCGCCCAGCGTTCACGAGCCCTTCATCGTTCACGAGTCCTTCATCGGACCTGGTAGAACACGGTTGTCACGTACTGGTCGAAATCGTTCACTCGGAGCGTGAGCCGAAGTTGCCATTCACCGGGCAACGGCGCCCGGATCCCGTCGCTCCGCGCATGGCCCGGCGCGGCCAGGCTCAGCGGAACAGTGAAGGGGCCGAGATCGGCGGCCGGCAACGACAACGCCGCACTGGCCTCCACCAGTTTCTGCGGTTTGCCGCTCGGGCCCGTGGCGTGGACGTCCAGGGTCTGGGCGCCCACCCGCGTCGGTGAGACCCGCACCTTCACCGTCATCGGACCCGCGAAGGTGGTGTCGGAGAACGGCGGTGAATAGCTGGTACGTCCCGGTACCATGTTCACCAACCCAGCCGTGATCCCCAGCACGACAGCCCCGGCCACGATTTCCGCCATGACACCCCGCCGCAGCCCGGCAAGCAGAACGGTATCCGGCGAGCGGTCCGGCCGGCCGGCCGGCTGATCTCTCTTCGTTCTGTACTGCCGGCGGACCCACTGCCGCGCCAGAGCGCCGAGAGCGATCATTCCAAGGACCAGCCACACCTTGTACACCAGCAGTCGACCATAGCTGGTATCAATCAGGGCCCGTGGCGGGCCGACCTCACGCCAGCCCTGGAAGACCCCGCTGACCATCACGGCGGCAACGGCCACAACCGCGATCTTCGACCACCGGGGAAGGACCTCCGCCAGCTCGGTGGCCGATGCGCGGCGCACCAGGAAACCGGCAATCATCACCAGACCACCGATCCACACCGACATGGCGATCACATGCACCGTCGTGCTGGTGGTAGCCAGCCAAGCCAGGTCGCCGGCGCTGGCATGACCGATCATGGCAAGCGTCACGGCCACCACGACACCGAGACCGGCGAGCTCCCCGTTTCCCCGCAGATCCACCGATCCGGTTCGCAACAGCCGCCGCACGAGAGGCACCATCAAAGCAAGAGTGAGCAGGCGGATCAGCAGCAGGTGACCGAACCGATCCGCCAGGGTGGTCGACAGAACCGACCACTGCCCGAGTCCCCCGAGGCCGAGCCCGGCAGCGTAGGGGCCCTGCAGCAGCAGCTGCGCGAAGGCCGCAAAAACGGATAATCCCCACGCTGCCATCAACAGCCGGCCGGGGCCGGCCGCACGAAGACCTGTCGGCCAGAGCACTATCAGAAAGAAACAGACGCCCAGCAACAGGGCCGTCGCGGCGTATCCGAGAAATCTCGCCACGGCAAAGACGACGCCCACCGTCGAGGAGCCCGATGTGCCGGAGGCCGCCGCGGCGGCCTCCGGCGGCCCGCCCACACCGAAGGCGAGCGCACCGGAAACAGGATGGCTATCCGCCGAGATGACACGCCAGCTCGCCACGTACGTGCCGTTCGGCAGCCCCGGCCGGAGCGCGACCGTCGCCTGCGAGGCCTTGGGACCAGATCCGGCACGACCATCATCGACCCGCCTACCCGCGGAATCGAGCACCCGGATCGAATCGCGCGAGACCCGCACCGACTCGCTGTAGTCAAGGTTTACCCGTGCGGGTGCGACGTCGAGTGCCGCGCCGTCCACGGGGTCGCTACCCGTCAAAAGGGCATGCGCCGACGCCGACGGGACCCCGAGGCCGAGACCGATGGAGGTGGTGGCCATGACCAGGAACGTCACGGCCACCACCGGGATGCGGCGCACGACGGTTAGGCGCGCCGCCGCAAAGAGATCAGCGCGAATCCACCGGCAAGCAACCCGAGTGCGCCAAGGACGAGACCGGCAATCCCCAGGCCACGCGCCGTCCCGTCGGAATCGTCGGAATCGTCGGAGGCCGATGCGGCTTCGTCCGACCGCACCGTGGCCGCGCCATGCCCACCGGACCCCGGGGAGGATGCTGTCAGCGTGAGGATCGGCGCTGGCTTCTCAGGCTCCTGGGCGCCGGGGGCGGCGACATCGACCCACCGCACGACCGAACCATCGGAGTAGGTCTGCAACGCCTTGAACACAATGTGGTCGGTGTTTTCGGGCAGCGGCCCGGCGGAGACGGTGAAGGTGTCGGACTCCCCGGGCTTGATCCCGCCATCCCCCTGCGCCGTCCAGGCAATCCTGGTGACGACCTCCTTGACCTCTCCGTCGTCCGTCATGAGCGGCTTCGGCGGAGCCGCCTTGGTGATCTTGTGTGTCCACCCCGCCTTGGGCTGGACCGACACGGACACGATCAGGGTGTCGGTGGGAAGCTGGACGTCCAACCCGGTCGTGGACGCGGTGTCCTTCTCCGTGGGGACCTTGAACGACAAGGTGGCGTAGCTGCCCGCGGCAGCCGTCGGCGGCTGCACCGTGACATGGGCGGACGCCGGTCCGGCCAGGAGGAACATCGCTGCCGCGGCAGTGCCGGCAAGCATGCCGGCACGCCGAACGTTGCGGTACATAAGATCCCTTCGAACGTCCCACGGCGCGTGGGACCACCTGAAGATGCCTTGCCTTGCTCGCGCCGGGGTCGCTCGTCGGGCAGATGAGCCCGCCAGGGGAACTCGTCTACCAGGCTCGCCGTGACGTCAACGCTCGCCGTGACGTCAACCCCGGAGAAGGGGAAGCGGGTGGTCCCCGACGCCGTGCGCCACGGCCAAGGGGGCGAGCGTGCGGTCTCGGCGCCCGCTTCCGAAGGTTGATCTTCACGGTGGGTGGGACAGGCGGAACGACGGCAACGGTCACCGGATACAGCAACAGGGCCACAACGGTGCGCGGCTTCAGTCCGGCCGCACACCACACAGCCCGCTCGGAGTGACGAAGCATCAATCCCACACAGCCCACGGCAATGCCGTGGGCCGCCGTCATCGGAACATCCAGGCTCGGACCGCTGGCCAGGTGGGTGTGCGGATGCGCAAGTACGAAGGTGACATGGAGGGCGATCTGCGTCACCCCCAGACCCGCGAGCAGCGCAGCGACTCCTCGCTCGCGGTCCGCGAACCCGAACGCCACCCGGGTGAGGAGGAGGACCGCAACCAGCATGATCCCAGCGGCTGGCCGCGGCGCCCCGCCAGAGACGTGCGCTGCCCAGGCCAGACACACCGAGGACGAGGCGAACACCACGGCTCGGCCCAACCGGGCCGTTCCCCTGTCCACCTCGCACCCTGTTGCCACGACGAGCAAGCTTGCCATGCCCGCCGCGGCCATGGCCACACCCCCGGAACCGTGCGACTGGGGTTGATGATCTGGGGCGACGACCTCATTCAACCCGAACCGCCACCAGGCAGCCGCGGGCACCGCGATGATCGCCGTGAACACGATGCCCGAGGCCAGAAAGCCCAGGCCTATCCAGCTGGCCGATGCCGATCCACCGATACGGAGTCTGCCGCCGTCGGGCACTGCCGCCGTCGGGCACTGAGGAATGACGGGCGGCGGATCCCGGGCAGGAAAGCACCTCCAGCCACTCGAAGGCGCCTTCGAGTACTCCCGCCTACCGCAGACGTCCGGCAGGTGGGGTGCTTTCCGTCGTTGGACGGCACCCCACCCTCCGGTCCGCCTCGGCGGCTACGCCGCGGTGAACGGCTGCTGCCCGCCGAACCGCTGCCCGGCCTGCTCCGCCGTGGGCTGCTCCGCCGTGGGCTGCTCCGCCGTGGGCTGCTCCGCCTGGCCCGCGGTGAACGGCTGCTGCCCGCCGAACCGCTGCCCGGCCTGCTCCGCCGTGGGCTGCTCCGCCTGGCCCCCGGCGGCCGGCTGCTCGGCCGCGGCTGGCGCTGGGGCCTGCTCGGCCGCAGCCTGCGCCGCTGCGGTGGGTTGCGCTGCCGGACCGGCGCCTGCGCCCGCCGCAACACCCACCAGCTCGCGTATCCTGCTTTCCACGTACCTGTCGCTGTAGTGCGACCTGTCGGCGATGCGCTGAACAAGGTCGTCGACGCTCGAGGCTGCGTCCAGGTCCGACGCGTTTACCTCGGCGAACTGGTCAAGGATCTGGTATCGGATCTGCTGCCAGTTTTGCCGCAGCACGCGCTCCACCTGCTGCGCTTCCTGCTGATTCATTATCATCACTCTACCCCGGTCGGGCATCCGTCCCACGGCTGAGCCTATGACGCGGGCAGAGACTGTCAACCGCAGAAACCACCACCCGTGACCAGGGCCGCGCGGCAGGACGAGCGACGACGAAAGCGCCGGCTAACGGATATGTCTTATCAACGGGGAAGAAAGGAAATATCCTGGCCGTTGAGGTGGGTCCTGGTTGATTCGTGGTCAGGTCGGAGGGTCGAGGGCTTCTCGGACTTTGGCGAGCAGGACCCGTTCGGAGAAGGGCTTTTCGAGCAGGATGACACCGGGATCAAGTTTCCCCTGGGTGGTGAGGACCGGGTGGGCGTAGCCGGACATGTAGAGCACCCGGGTGTCGGGGCGGGTGGAGCGGATCCGGCCGGCGAGTTCCTTGCCCTGCATGCGCGGCATGATGACGTCGGTCAGCAGCAGGTGGACGGGGCCGGGGTGGTCGGCGGCGAGGGGGATGGCCTCGTCGGCGGAGGTAGCGGTGAGGACCTGGTAGCCGTTGCGGGCAAGCAGGCGGCGGGTGACCTCGAGGATGGCGGGCTGGTCCTCGACGAGCAGGACGGTCTCGCCCGCGTGTGCCGGAGTGCCGGTCGCGGTGTCCGGCTGACCGGCGGCGTCCGTGGCGGCGGCGGTGGCGGGGAGCAGGCAGCGAATGGTGGTGCCGACCCCGGGTTCGGAGTAGATATCGGTGTGCCCGCCGGCCTGGCTGATGATCCCGTAGACGGTGGCGAGGCCGAGGCCGGAGCCTTCCCCCTTGGGTTTCGTGGTGAAGAACGGTTCGAAGACCCGGGCAAGGACCTCCGGGGGCATGCCGGTGCCGCTGTCGGAGACGCGGATCCGTGCATGCGGGCCGGCTTTCACGCCCGGGCGTTCGCTCGCGTAATCCGGATCGATAGTGATGTTGGCGGTGTCGATGGTCAGCACGCCGCCGTCGGGCATGGCGTCGCGGGCGTTGACGGCAAGGTTGGTCAGGACCTGTTCGATCTGGCCGGGGTCAGCCAGGATGGGCCACAGCTCGGGCTGCAGATGGATGTGCAGCTCGATGTGTTCGCCCAGGGTGCGGTGCAGCAGGTTCTCCAGGTCGGTGACGACCTGGTTGAGGCTGAGTACCCGGGGCTGCACGGTTTCGCGGCGGCCGAAGGTGAGGAGCTGGTGGGTGAGGACGGTGGCGCGGTCGGCGGCGCGTTGGATCTGTTCGATGTCGCGCAGTACGTCGTTCCACCGTCCGCCCGCGGTCTGGGTGGCGGCGGCCTGGGCGACCTCCTCGGCGACGAACGAGGCGTAGTTGATGATGACTCCGAGGAGGTTGTTGAAGTCGTGCGCCACCCCGCCGGCGAGCTGGCCGAGGCTTTCCAACCGCTGGGACTGGTGGAGCTGGGCCTCGAAGTTGCGGCGTTGCGCCTCGACGCGCAACCGTTCCCCCTCGGCCTGGGCTTCGAGGCGGTCGGTGACGTCCCGGACCGCCGCGGAGACGAGTATTCCCTCCTCGGTCTCCAGCGGGCTGAGACTGATCTCCACGGGGAACTCGCTGCCGTCGCGGCGGCGGGCAGCGAGCTGGAGGCGGGCACCCATCGGCCGGGGGCGGGGGTCGGCAAAGTAGCGGTCCCGATGATCAGGATGGACGGCGCGGGCACCGACCGGGATGAGGATCTCGACCGGTTGGCCGATCAGTTCGTCGCGGGTGTAGCCGAACAGCCGCTCGGCCTGCGCGTTAACCAGGACGACCCGTCCGTCGGGGCAGACTCCGATGATCGCGTCCGGCGCCGCCTCCAACAGACCACTGGTCAGGTCTGAGGAACCCTTCACCACATCACCACGATCGGTAATTGATCCGTCTCTTTAAGTGATGCGGAGTGGACCATAGCACAGATGCCGACCCCCCGTGCCGACCCGTGCCGACCCGTGCCGACCCGCCACCGTGGTTCACCGCTTATGCGTGCCTTCTCCCGGAGGACCGACCTGATCGGCTTGGTGGGATTCCGGCGGGTGGTTTTGAGGCGCCGGTGGATCGGGAAGCCATCGGATGGCGTAACACTCGGCCTCGGCGGCGGCACGTTCTCAGCGGCGGCACGTTTGGCGTGAGCATCTTCGACGTCGAGGACGGGGTGGTCGAGGACGGGGTGGTCGAGGTCCGGGCCACGGCCGGGGACAGCACTTGGGCGGCGATGAGGAGTGAGCGCCGATGGCCCGCGACTACTACGAGGTTCTCGGCCTCCGGCGCGACGCAGGCGGCGAGGAGGTTCAGCAGGCCTACCGCCGCCTCGCCCGCCGTTACCACCCCGACGTCAACCGCGGCCCGGAGGCGGAGGAGCGGTTCAAGGAGATCGGTGAGGCGTACCACGTGCTGTCCGACCCGAAGACGCGGGCGCGCTACGACCGGTTCGGCGCGGACTTCCGGCGCCTCCCCGAGGACTACGAGGAGCGGGTGGCCGCCGGCGCGGGCGTCGACGGAGGCTGGCCAGCCGGTGGTCGGGGCCGGGCCCGCGGCGTCGGGGTGGAACCCGGCTTCGGCGGGGATGGCTGGGAT
>NZ_CDXDOR010000163.1:0-2399 GCF_978021225.1 Frankia sp. CeTa3Moorea
GTCGATGGTCCGGTGAACCAGGCCCCGGCCCGGGACAAAGACGGCGTCGGGTCAATGGGCGGCGTCGGGCCGATTCAGGCGCGTTGCGAGCCGTCCCGGGCCCGGGCCTGGTTCACCGGACCATCGACCGTGGCCGGTCGGGATCCGGTGGTGATCTGGTCGAATCTGGCAGCTGAACCAGCCCGGATCAATGTGCGGGTGCTTTCCGACGGACCGGCGACGTCGCCGCAGGACATCACCGTGCCCCCGGACCACGCGGTGATCCGGCGACTCGCGTCCCTCGCACCGGAGGCCGCCGCGACCGCGCTCGACGTCCAGGTGCGCTCCGGCCGGGTTCTCACCTGGGTCGCGGACCGGCCCAGCGCGGCGCGTGCGGACTCGATGCCGGGGGCGGACCGGGCGGGGCGCGCGGATCCGGTGAGCCTTGTCCCGAGCACCTCCGCCCCGGCCCGGCGTCTCCTGCTTGGCGGGGTCGTCGTCCCGGCGGGGTCCGCGTCCTCGACGGCGCACCTGGTGCTCGCCGCACCGTTGCGGGAGGCCACGGTGCGCATCACGGTCCTCACGGGTACGGGTCGGCACACGCCGATCGGCCTAGAGGCCGTCGTCGTGCCCGCCACCGGTGCGATCACCACGCCCGTGCTGCTGCCGGCGGGCGCCGCCTCGGCCGTCCTGGTCGAATCGGCCGATAACGCACCGGTGCTCGCCGGACTGGCCGCACCGTCGGGCCGGGCGGGAGAGCGGTCGACCGGCTCGGACGGCGGATCCACCTGGGTCGGCGCCACCAGCCTTGATCCTCCGCTCGACCCGCGCGGGCTCGACGCGTACGGCCAGGCGGTCGGCCTCTCCGCCCCGACGGGGCTGGCCGCCGGGGCGGGATCCGCGCCGGACGCGGTCGTCTCCCTCCCGCCGGTGCCGCCCGGCGCGACCGGCGTCGTCGTGCTCGCCGCTCCGGCGGGAGCGGTCACAGCGTGGATCGACGGCGAGCTGGTACGGGTGCGGCCGGGCACCGTCGCGACCGCCCGCATGCCGATCGGGCAGGCCGGTGGACGGCTCGTCGCGGTCGGCGGCCCGCTGGGGGCCACCGCCGTGATCGGCGATCTCCCCGGCAGGCCGGGGGAGGGCCGGGCATCCGGGGATCCGCCCCGCGGGCCTACTCCCTCCGGCTCCACCGGCTCCGGCTCCACCGGCTCCACGTCGTCGACCGCCGTGTCGTCGATCTTTGGGATGTCCAGGCCCGTGATGCCGCGGAGCATCTCTACCGTCGTTCCGTTGTGGGGGGCGTCGAGGCTCCTCGACGCCCCGGTCTCCATCGAGGATCCCACCGTCCTGTATCAGCGCGGCTAGTGCCGAGTCCGCCGACCTTCGATCTTCGCCTCGTGGCGGGCCGGGCACCGGTCGGCGTCCTCCCAGGACGTGCGGGAGGTTCGTGACGCTTCCGGTCGTCCGGTCTTCTGGGCCGTCAGCACCCCGCCCTGTCGGTGGCGTCGCCCGTCAGCGGCCGGGAGCGGCGAGAAAGACCCGACCGGTGCCGGTGAGGGTCAACGCGGCGGATCCGGCCAGCAGGGCGGACCGGCCCCCGCGCAACTCCACCGGGGCGACGGTCGTCCCGTTGTCGGCGGTGCCGGTCACCCGGACCGCACCCTCGACGGCCAGCAGCACCACGGGCCGTCCCACGTTCAGGGCGCCGCCGGTGCAGATCGCCTCGGTGAGGGCGAAGTCCCCGACGGGGACGTCCCAGCCGCGGAGCAGACCACCGGGGGAGACCGCGAGGGTACAGGGCATGAGGATCGGCGCCGCGCTCGGAGTGGGATCAAGGATGCGCAGGAGCTCGTCGACATCGATGTGCTTGGGGGTGAGCCCGCCGCGCAGCACGTTGTCCGAGGTCGCCATGATCTCGATACCCAGGCCGGAGACGTAGGCGTGGAGCAGCCGCGCGGGCTGGAAGAGCCCCTCCCCGGGGCGCAGGGTGACGTCGTTCAGCAACAGGGCGGCCGCGATCCCGACGTCGCCCGGGTGCGCGGCCGCGAGCAGACCGATCAGGTCGGCCGCCCGCGCGACGTCATCGGCTTCGACGTCATCGGCTTCGACGCCGTCCGCCGCGGCCCTGTCCGTCGCCGTGTCGTCCGTTTCGGCGCTGGGCGTCCCCGGCGCTGCCGCGTCGTGCGGGCCGGCGGCGAGCCGGCGGGCCGTCGCCACGAGGTCGCGGACGAGGTCACGGGCGGGTTCGCGCGGCATGGTCAGCAGGGAGCGGAGCACCTGTGCGGCGCCGCCCGAGGGATCGTCGGCCAGTGGTCGGAAGGTGGCGGTGAGGGCCGGTGAGCCCAGCCGGGCGACGATGGCGAGGGTCCGGCCGGGATCACGTACGCCGGCGAGAGCCCGAAACGGGGACAGTGCGACGA
>NZ_CDXDOR010000163.1:2424-9977 GCF_978021225.1 Frankia sp. CeTa3Moorea
TTGTGATTCCGGTCACGGTAACGCCGCCGCGGATCGCCCAGGCCGAGACCGGCCGCGTCGTCCGCGTCGAAGCCGGCCCGGGCCTGCGCCAGGTCCGGGTGCACCTGCAGCGACAGCGCCTTCTCGGCGGCCAGCACCTTGAGCAGGAACGGCAGCTGACCGACGAGGTCGGTGGCCGGACGGTGGATGCCGTCGTCCTCGGCGAGGGCCGTCGCCACCGGATGGGTGCCGAGCCACAGCTCCGCGACCGGCTCGCCGGTCGCGACCGCCCCGAGCAGGTTCGGAATCGCGGTCGGGGACCCCCAGGCGTACGACTGCGCCTGACCGTGCAGTGGCAGGATCCGGGCGCCGGAGGCCGTCGCCCGAGCGGCATCGTTCCTGGTGGTCACGGTCTCCCTCGTGGTGGGTGTCCTGCGGCCGGCCAGCCAGCGCGGCTCGGCTGTTCCTCGCTGTTGCTCGCTATTCCTCGTCGCCCCAGCCGTGGCCCTCCGGGTCGATCACGGCGGGGTCGACCCCCATCATCTCAGCCATCTCGTGGATGATCGCATCGAGGACGAGCTCGGCCAGGTCCTCGCTGTCGACGGCCCGCGCCTCGATCGGGCGGCGGTAGACGACGATGCGCCGCGGGGTCCCCGACCGACCCCTGCCGCTGGCCGGCTGGTAATGCGCGAGCGGGATCTCGTCATCGGTCACCGCCACCGGCGGGACGTCCTCGACGGCGAACTCGACGTCCGCGAGTTCGGTGGACCACCGGTGGTCGAGATGCTCGACGGCGTCCAGGACGAGATCGTCGAAGCGGTCGCCGCGGGTGGCGTAGGCGGGCACGTCCGGCGGAAGAAGAGTGCCCCGGATTCCACGGCCGCGCCGGTCGCGCCGCCGCCGTGGCGGGATCGGCCGGGCGACTGCCGGGAACCGCTCGGGCTCGCTCACCCTGTCAGCGTAGCGTTCAAGGATGGACGGTCGTCCGTCGATCGCGGTGAACTCCGCGCCGCTTCCGGCATCGCTCGGAGTGGTGCGCCGATCCGTGGGCGCGGTAACGACGGTTTCCGGTCACATCCCTGCGTTTCATCCCCTATCGCTACCAGCTCGAGGACGGTCCATGATCTCAAAATCGCTCTGGATACGTGCTGAAAGAGGGATATTGTATGCGGGCCGCGATGGCATGGTCGACGCCGCGTGACGATTAGTCGTCGCGCCACGCGACACGACCCGAGGTGGTGGCCGTCGTCCGTTCCGGGGGCTACCGTCCGGAACGTGAAGCCTCGGCGCTGCTCCCGCTCGGCCTGTTCCGCAGCCGCGGTCGCCACGCTCACGTACGCCTACGCGGAGTCCACGGCGGTGTTGGGCCCGCTCTCCCCGTACGTCGAACCACACTCCTACGATCTGTGCGGCACCCACGCGGATCGGCTCACCGTGCCGCTTGGCTGGGCTGTGGTCCGGCTCGAGGCCGAGGCGCCCCGCGAGGGGGGTCGTGAGGTGGCCGGGGACGACCTGGAAGCCCTTGCGGACGCCGTGCGTGAGGCGTCCCGGCGGGGAGGGCCGGAGCCCCCGCAGGGTCCGCAGGCCCCACCCCCGGGTGGCCGGCGGGGTCACCTGCGGGCCGTTCCCAGTCCGTCCTGATCCGGAGCGCTCCCACCTCTCGGCCGTCCCGGTCATGTGGTCGTCCCGATCTTCCGTTTGTCCTAGTACCGGTGGTTCGGTGAGTGGTTCGGCGCGACTTCGCCCGGACGCGGTCCTGGCGGTGCCGGACCCGGCGGATAAGGTCAACCGAGCCGGTCGCAGCAGTGGCCGCGCGGCCGGGGGGCACCATTCACCCGGTGCCGGGGGACACCAGGGAGAAGGGGTTGGAAGGGATGCGTGACCTCTCGCGGATCTTCAAGGCGTACGACGTGCGTGGCGTGGTGCCGGCGGAGTTCGATGCCGACGTCGCCCGAGCCACCGGAGCCGCCTTCGTGCGGCTGCTCGGCGCCCCGCGGATCGTGACCGCGCACGACATGCGGGAGTCGTCGGTCCCGCTCGCCGAGGCCTTCGCCGAGGGGGCGGTCAGCCAGGGCGCGGACGTGATCGCCGCCGGGCTGGGATCCACCGATCTGCTCTACTTCGCCGCCGGCTCGCTGAACATTCCGGGTGCGATGTTCACCGCGTCGCACAACCCGGCGAAGTACAACGGCATGAAGCTCTGCCGGGCCGGCGCGGCACCCATCGGCCAGGAGACCGGGCTCGCCGACATCCGCGCGATGATCGAGGCGGGCATTCCCGCCGGTCCCGGTCGTCGCGGCACCGTGACCCGGCGGGACCTGCTGGACTCCTACGTGCGTCATCTGCGCACCCTGGTCGACCTGGCGGGGATCCGGCCGCTGACGGTCGCCGTGGACGCGGGTAACGGCATGGGCGGGCTGACCGTCCCGGCCACCTTCACCGGGCTGCCGCTGACAGTGATCCCGCTCTACTTCGAGCTGGACGGCTCCTTCCCGAACCACGAGGCGAACCCGATCGAGCCGGCGAACCTGCGGGACCTGCAGGCCGCCGTCCGCAGCTCCGGAGCCGACATCGGCTTGGCCTTCGACGGCGACGCCGACCGCTGCTTCGTCGTCGACGAGCGGGGGGAGATCGTCTCTCCGTCGACCATCACCGCCCTGGTGGCCGATCGCGAGCTGGCCCGGGAGCCGGGGGGCACGGTCATCCACAACGTCATCGTCAGCCGGGCGGTCCCCGAGCTGGTCACCGAGCGCGGGGGCGTCCCGGTCCGCACCCGCGTGGGCCACTCGTTCATCAAGGCCGAGATGGCCCGTACCGGCGCGGTCTTCGGTGGAGAGCATTCCGGTCACTTCTACTTCCGCGACTTCTGGCGGGCGGACTCCGGCATGCTCGCCGCGCTTCATGTGCTCGCCGCGTTGGGCGGCCAGGACCGGCCGCTGTCCGGGCTGCTCGGGGGGTACGCCCGTTACAGCGCGTCCGGTGAGATCAATTCCGAGATCGCGGACGCCGCGGCGGCGATGAACGTGATCGAGAAGGCGTACGCGCCGGACGCCGCCGACGTGGATCACCTGGACGGGTTGACGATCTCCTTCTCGGACGGATCCTGGTTTAACCTCCGCCCGTCCAACACCGAGCCGCTGTTGCGGCTCAACGTGGAGGGGCCCGACGACGCCACGATGCATCGGCTGCGCGACGAGATCCTCGCTCGCATCCGGAGCGGAAGGGAAGCCTGATGAGTCTCGACCCGCTGCTGTTGGAGATCCTCGTCTGCCCGTGCAGCAAGCACGGTGAGCTGCGGCCCGACGAGCTGGGCGGTGCCCCCGTGCTGGTGTGCCTCGCCTGCGGCCTGGCGTTCCCGGTGCGCGACGACATCCCGGTGATGCTGCTCGACGAGGCGGTCCCGTTCTCCGGCGCGCCGGCGTCGAACTGACGCCGCGGCCTCGACGTGTACCTCGACGAGGCGATCCTCGACGACACCGCCCGCATTGACGCCGGTCACGCCGGCGGTCTCCTGCCGCACATCGCCTCCGCCGCCCGCCAGGTCCGTCGCGGTGCCACCCTCGCCCAGGAGGCCGGGGTCGCTCGCCTTGCCGCTGACGGGCGGCCCCGGGCGGTCGTCATGGTGGGGGTGGGCGGCGCGGCGCTGGCCGCCGGGGTGCTCGCCGCCGTCGCCGGGCCGGCCAGCCCGGTGCCCGTCATCGGTCACCACACCTACGGCCTGCCGGGCTGGGTGGGGGTGGCCGACGTCGTCCTTGCGGTGTCGGCGTCCGGTACCTCCGCGGAGACCTGTTCGGCGGTGGAGGAGGCGAACCGGCGTGGCGCGCGGGTGGCCGTGGTCGCCCCTGCCGATACCCCCCTGGCGCACCTGGCCGGGGTGGCCGGTGCGCCCCTCGTCGTGACCTCGGCGGAGCAGCCCGCTCGTGCCGCCCTGTGGTCGTTGTCGCTGCCACTGATCATCGTCGCCCGGGCCCTGGGTATCGCGCGGGTGGCGGACGAGGCGATCGAGGCGGCCGCCGTCCGCCTCGAGGACGTCGCGACCCGCTGCCGTTCGTCCAGCGAGTCATTCGTCAATCCGGCGAAGACGCTGGCGCTCGAGCTGGCCGGTACGTTGCCGATCATCTGGGGAACCTCACCGGTGACGAACGTGGTGGCCGAACGTGCCGTCACCCAGCTCGCGACGAACGCGAAGTATCCGGCCATCGCCGGGGCGCTGCCGCATCCCGCCCGCCACCAGGTCGCGCTGTTCGACGGTGCTTTCGGCGCGGGTCTCGCGGCTGGCGGCCCGGTGCGCGACGACTTCGACGACTTCTTCCGCGACCGCGCCGAGGAGGACGAGTCGATCCGGCTCCGCCTGGTCCTGCTGCGCGATCCCGACGTCGAACGCCTGGATGTCGCCCGGCAGGCCGAGGCGGCGGTGGCGGTGGCGGCCGAGCGAGGCGTCGGCGTCACCGAACTGCGCGCCGACGGCGGCGGGCCGCTGGAACGGCTCGCCTCACTCATCGGCCTGTTCGACTACACGGCCGTTTATCTCGCCCTAGCGCTCGGGGTCGATCCCGTGCAGGTGCCCGCGGGCCCACGACCTTAGGCGTTGACCAGGACCTTAGGCGTTGACCAGGCCGCCGGAAGGCTGGCTAGCGGCCGGCAGGCTGATCCCCTCTGCCGGATCCCGGTTCGACGCCGTTCTGAGGCTGCTGCGGCTGTCCCTGGTTCTGCCCGCTCTGGCCCGTGCCGGGCTGGGCGCCGCCTCCCTGTGGCTGTCCGCCCATGCCGGGAAAGATCCGCTGACCCAGGTTCTGCAACAAGTCGCCGAGGCCCTGACCGGGCGCCGGTGCTGGCGGGGTGTTCTGCAGACCTCCCTTGGTGCCGCGCGCGACGGTCGGATCGGCGCCGGGCAACGGGACCACCGGCCGGTTGGCCAGGGCGGCCCGCATCGACTTGCTCCAGATGATCGCGGGCAGGTCGCCGCCGAAGACATGGGGCCAGGTCCGGCCGTCGGCGACGACGCCCCGCAGCGGGTGGCTCTCCGCCCCCATGGGGTCGCCGACGGATACCGCCGCGGCGAGCTGCGGGGTGAAGCCGACATACCAGGCGGCCGAGAACTCGTCGGTGGTGCCGGTCTTGCCTGCCGAGGGGCGGTCGATGGCGGCCTTGGTCCCGGTCCCGCGGACCGGGACGCCGGCGAGCACACTGGTCACGGTGTCAGCAACACCCTTGGCGAGTACCTGTTCGCACTGCCGCGGCTGGGCGATGTCGATCGGGTCGTGGCTGGAGTCGATGGCCTCGGTGGCGAAGCGGGGCGTGCAGCGCACCCCGCCGCCGGCGATCGTCGCGTAGGCGTCGGCCATCTGCAACGGGGAGACGTACATGTACTGGCCGCCGCCGATGGCGGTGGCCCCGTCGGTGGAGCCGATCTTGTCTGCCTTCGGCGGTGTGACGCCCAGGCGTTTGGCCATCTCCAGGACCGCCGGGATGCCGGTCTTCTCCGCGAGCTGCACGTAGAAGGTGTTCACCGAGTCCCAGGTGCCCTTGGGGATGTCGTAGATGCCGGCCTCGGCGGGATCGGAGTTCGAGAAACCCCTGGGGCAGTCGCCCTCACCGCGGTCCAACGGGAACTTCTTGGTCTCGTAGCAGGCCGGGGAGTAGAAGGCCGTTGAGGTGCCGTAGCCCTGTTCGAGCGCGGCGGCGAGCACGAAGGTCTTGAACGTCGACCCGGGCTGGAAGGTGGCGCTGGTCGGCAGCGGCACCACCGTCTGGTTGACGGCTGTGTTCGAGCCGTACACCCGGTTCACTGCCATGGCGAGGATGTTGCCGGTGCCGGGCTGGATGACGACCTCGGTCGCCGACACCCGGCTGCTCGGTGACACGGTCGAGTTGACGGCGTCCTGCGCCGCCTGCTGCACCATCGGGTCGAGAGTGGTCCTGATGACCAGGCCGCCCTCGTAGATGCGTCGGTTGCGTTCCTCCAGGGTGGAACCGAGCGCCGGGCTCGCCCGCAGCTGGGACCGCACGTAGTCGCAGAAGAACGGCGCCGATGAGGTCTCGCAGGAGTCCGCGGCCGGCGGCGGGGCCTTCACGACGTTCAGCGGCATCTGCTTCGTCGCCTCTGCCTGGGTGGTGGAGATATACCCCTCGGCGGCTATCTTGTCCAGCACGGTGTTGCGCCGGGCCAGCGCGGCCTCCGGGTAGGCTGCGGGGTTGTACCGGGACGGACTCTGCACGAGCCCGGCGAGCAGCGCCGCCTGTTCGAGAGTGACCTGGGAGATGGGCACCCCGAAGTAGTGCTCGGCGGCGGTGCCGATCCCGTACGCGCCGTCACCGAAATACGCGATGTTGAGGTAGCGCTCCAGGATCTCGTCCTTGGAGAACCGCTTCTCGATGCCCAGGGCGTACCGGAGTTCCTGGATCTTGCGTTCCAGGGAGTTCCCGGCCACGACCTCTCGCTCCCGCGTGGTGCGGGCGTTCTGCAGCAGCACGTTCTTGACGTACTGCTGGGTCAGCGTCGAACCGCCTTGAGAGACTCCGCCGGCCTCGCTGTTGCGCAGCGCGGCGCGGAAGACGCCCTGTGGGTCGACGCCGCCGTGCTGGTAGAAGCGGGCGTCCTCGATCGAGATAATTGCCTCGCGCATGATCTTCGGGATCTCGTTGCCGGGCACGACGATGCGGTTCTCGGCCCCGCGCAACATGGCGATCACTGATCCGTCGGCGGCCAGAATCGTCGAACTCTGCGGCAACGGAGGCGTGACGAGCTCGGCGGGCAGCCCGAGGAAGTGGTCCGCGCTTCCCTTGGCGAACAGGCCGACCGCACCGACGAACGGCAGGGACAACAACGCGATGACCAGCCCGAGAACGATTGCCGTCAGCCCCATCTTCTTCAGGACCCGACGCCGGTTCACGGGTGGACGGGGGATGAGCGGCCTGCCCGCTCCCCCGGCCCCGGCCCCGCCGGCCGCCGCCGGACCGTCGCCCGTGCCGCCGGGGGAGCGACGCGCGGAAGCGCCGTCGTCCGCGTAGGTGACGCCGCTCGCCATGTTGCCCGGCCTGGCGGATCGGGACGGCCTGGCGGATCGGGGCGGGGTGGGGGCACGTTCCGGCGCGACGGCGTGCGACGGGGCACCCGACCGGGCCGGCTTGCTCGGGTCGGCCGGCTTGCTCGCGCGGGGGGGCGAGGTGGCTCGAGATGGAGTGCTCGACTCCCGTCCGACAGACGTCGACGTCACCCCCTCCGTGGACCGGCGCAAGGGCCGGAGTCTTCCTGGGACCTGTCCAGCATGCGTGAGCCGGCACTTGGTCGCTCACCGGCAGCACCGCCTCGAACCCGGTGCGACGTGGCAGCGGGTGCGCGCCGATTCGTGGCGGTTGGCGCGGACGGTCTGATTCGCAGGTAACGCTAGACGAGCGTTTCACCGGCGGACCAGCCGCCACGTCCGGTGTGTGCGGTACGTCCTACATTGTTTAGCAGACGTTAAGGAAGTGTGGATCTGATGGTGCGTGCCCCGGCCGGTCCGGGCGGGTGCGGCCGGACGATGGGCTGGCTGGCTGGCGGGGACCGGTGAGGGCGGCCGGGTCACCGGCCC
>NZ_CDXDOR010000164.1:0-9514 GCF_978021225.1 Frankia sp. CeTa3Moorea
AAGATCCGCCTGGCACGACGAACATTCCGCCGGCGGATCCGCCGGTAACGACCGATCCAGCCCCGCCTCCCGGCTCAGCCCCGCACCGGGATGCCCCGGCTGCCCGCCCGGCTTCCGGTCCTTCGAACGGACCCGCTCCGACGAGGCCCGCCGCTGCGCCTTCCGTTTCTCCTTCGCACCGATCGGCTCCCTCGACGGCGGCACGGAGGAGTTCGTACTGTCCATCGACAGCCGCCGCCGCAGGTCAGCGACCTCAAGCTCAGGCCCGGCGACCCGCCGCCACGCCCGGTCCCCCTCAGCCCGCGCCGCGGCGAGCTGCGACTCATGACGTGCGGCCGCGTCCGCAACGACCCACCGCAGCCGCTCGTTCGCCGCCGCCAGCTTCTCGTTCGCCGACCGGGCCTCGACCAGCCCTTCGGCAAGCCCCTCAATCCGCGCCTCGGCCGCCGCCAGACGCCGCTCCCACAACGCGGACGGATCAGCCACACCCCTGATCCCCCACGCCCAACCACGCCGATCAAGCAACGTCCACGACGTGTCCCCCCACCACAAACCCCAAGGTCAGCGGGCCACGCCCGCCCACCCCTGAATGGACACGCATCGAGGCGTGGAATAATTCTTCCATGAAAGCCGCGGTCCACGTCGCGCGTCAACTGATTTCTTCCGGTCGGAGAACGGCGAAAATTCGAATGCCGGCTGGCCGGGTAACTGTCACGATGTCGGCATGGTGACGAAACCCGGAAAAGCGGATCCGGCCGAGTACGGCGACCGGATCGCAAATGTCTACGACCGGTGGAATCTCGTGGTTTCCCGAGTCGAGGAGATCGGCGCGGTCGTCGACTTCCCCGCGGAACGGGCCGGCGACGGGCCGGTACTGGAACTCGGAATCGGGACCGGGCGAATCGCCCTGCCGCTGGCGGCGCGTGGAATTCCGGTAGCCGGGATCGACGCCTCCGAGCGCATGGTTGGGCGGCTGCGGGCGAAACCCGGCGGCGCGGAACTGCCGGTGACGATCGGGGATTTCGCCGACATCGACGTTCCAGGAGGTTCGTTCAGCCTCGTCTACGTCGTGTTCGGCACGTTCTTCGCCCTGCTGACCCAGGCTGACCAGGAACGGTGTTTCGCCTCGGCCGCCGCCCGCCTGCGGCCCGGCGGGGTGTTCATCCTGGAGGCGTTCGTACCGGAACTCTCCCTGTTCGACCGCGGGCAGAACGTCCGGGTCACCACGACCGCCGACGACGAGACCCGGTTGAACACCGCGATACTCGACCGCTCCACCCAGCGGATCCATAGCCGCCACAGCGCCATCACCGACCACGGCATCGACACCTATCTCCGGTGGAGTTGCGCCACGCCTGGCCCGCCGAACTCGATCTCATGGCTCGGCTCGCCGGCCTGGCACTGGTCGACCGGTACGGTGGCTGGGATAGTGCGCCCTTCACCGCGGCCAGCACCGTCCACATCTCCACTTGGCGCAGGTCCTGACCCGGCGCCCCCGGACCCGAGCCGGCCCGGACCCGAGCCGGCCCGGACCCGAGCCGGCCCGGACCTCGGCCAGCCTCGACCGGGGCGGATCCCAGACCTGGCGCACGTCCCGGGTTGGGCACCTCCCGAGACGGCGAGGAACCGTCAGTCGATCCAGTCACGGGGCCAGTGGATCTCCTCGGCCGTAAGGCGGGGCCGGTCGGTCAGGGACCAGGGCGCGTCCAGGTCTTCCTGGACGACGGAGAACAGTCCATGGTCAAATGGCTCCCCCGGCGCCGGGGCGACCTGGACCAGCCGTTCCCGCACCCCGGCGCGCTGATGTGTCAGCGCCCGGTGATGGCAGTAGGGATTGTTGCCGGCGCGGCCGAAGAAAGTGTGGGCGGTCCAGGTGCAGCCGCCGCGGCAGACGTCCGCGTACGCACAGCCGCGGCAGAAGCCCCACAGGTTCTCGACCGCGGCCGGCGTCCCCGCCGCCATGTTGACCGCCAGCTCGGGAGCGTCACGCAGCAGATCGGTGAGGCTGCGGTCGCGGATGTTGCCCCCGGCGTAGTCCCGGGTCGGCAACGAGGGGCAACCCTTGATTGTGCCGTCCGCCTCGATGCCGAGCGTGGACAACCCGGCCTGGCATCCCGCCCAGAAGGCCGACCCCTCGGGAGAGCGCAGCAGCCTTTCGTAAGGGCCGTAGTAGCCGACGTTGTTGCCGGCATGGACGCGGATGCCGTCCCGGCGGGCGCGACGCGCGATCCGGGCAAGCATCGGGAACACCTCGAGCAGCTCGACCGGCTGGAGCAGGAGCTCGGCGTGGTCGGCCGCGTTGCCCATCGGAACGGTCAGCTGCCACTGCCAGGCGACGACGCCCGCGGCCCGCAGCCGCCGGTACAGCTCGGGCAGTTCGGATACGGTCAGACGATTGATCTGGGTGTTGCAGGTAGCCTCGACGCCGGCGGCGCGCAGCCGTTCCATCGTCGTGAAACACGACTGCCACGAGCCCTTCCGGTCGCGTAAGCGATCGTGGGTGGCGGCCATCCCGTCCACCGACACCGAGCACTGTTCGACACCCGCCGTGCGCAGTCCGCGCGCCATGGCCGCGCTCATCCGGTATCCACCCGTCGTGACCGTGCATCCCATGCCCCGGCGGGTGATCTCGGCCGCGATCGTCAACCAGTCGCGGCGCAGGAACGCCTCACCGCCGATGAGCGTGACTTCGTCCACGCCGACCGCCGCGAGCTGCGCCACGACGTCGAGCGCCTGCTCGGTCGTCAGCTCCGCGGGCCGCCGGTCACCGGCCGGATGCTTCGAGGGTCGTCTCGGTGGACTCCTCCGCGGCCAGTCTCTCGGCGATGTCCTCAGCCCGCCCCGGGCCGACCTGCGCAGCCCAGGAGGGCCCTCGTGGCAGCCGCGGGTCCGCCGGTTCATCCTTCGCCATCCCCCACCTCCACCGACATCATCGCCGAAAGAGCCCGCACCGGCCATCGGTACCGTTCGCCGACCATCGGCACTGTTGCATCCCGGGAAGGCATGGCATGCTAACCGCTCAGGGTCGACTGGAGCGATCCCGATCCGCTTTCTTGTCAGAGTTCACCTAACGAGCCGTCCGGCTCGCGCTCATCCCCGCTGTCACACGCACAAGCCGGTGGCGCAACCGCTCGCGTCAGATCTCGACGGTCAGATCTCGACGACGGCCTGGGCGAACTGGGACTGGTACAGCCGGGAGTACGGGCCGCCGGCGGCCAGGAGTTCGATGTGGGTGCCCTGTTCGACGATGGCTCCGTTCTCCATCACAAGAATGGTGTCCGCGTCCCGGATGGTCGACAGTCGATGCGCGATGACGAACGCGGTCCGGCCCGCCCGCAGGGTCGACATCGCCCGTTGGATGAGGACCTCGGTACGGGTGTCCACCGAGCTCGTCGCCTCGTCGAGAACCAGGATCAGAGGTTCCACGAGGAAGGCACGGGCGATGGTGATCAACTGCTTCTCCCCGCCGCTCACGCCGACCCCCTCGTCGTCGAGCACGGTGTCGTAACCCGCGGGAAGGGTGCGGATGAACCGGTCGACGTGCGCGGCGCGGGCCGCCGCCACGATCTGCTCCTGGGTGGCGCCCTCCGCACCGTAGGCGATGTTCTCCGCGATCGTTCCGCCGAACAGCCAGGTGTCCTGCAGGACCATGCCGATGCTGGCCCGCAGTTCATCCCGGGACATCGCCGCGACATCGACCCCGTCCAAGGTGATCCGTCCGCCGGTGACCTCGTAGAAGCGCATCAGCAGGTTGATCAGAGTGGTCTTGCCGGCACCGGTCGGCCCGACGACCGCGACGGTGTGACCAGGTTCCGCGACGAGTGACAGGTCCTCGATCAACGGCTTGTTCGGTTCGTAGCGGAAGGAGACGTGTTCGAAGGCCACCCGGCCACGAAGCCGCTCCGGATGCGCCGGAACCGCCCGGTCGGGTTCCTGCTCGACGGTGTCGAGCAGGTCAAACACCCGCTCCGCGGAGGCCACCCCGGACTGCACCAGGTTCGCCATGCTGGCAACCTGGGACAACGGCTGGCTGAACTGCCGAGAGTATTGGATGAACGCCTGGACGTCACCGATCGACAGCGAGCCGGACGCGACCCGCAGGCCGCCGATCACCGCTACCAGCACGTAGTTCAGGTTTCCGATGAACAACATCGAGGGCTGCATGAGACCGGAGATGAACTGCGCGCGCCAACTGGCGGCGTAGAGCCGCTCGTTCTGCTCACGAAAGATCTCCGCGGATTCCTCCTGCCGGCCGAACGCCCGCACGAGCGTGTGCCCGGTATACATCTCCTCGATATGGGCGTTGAGACCACCGGTGATCCGCCACTGAGCGACGAACTGGGGCTGAGCCAGCTTGCCGACCCGGGTCGCCACCATGATCGATACTGGCACCGTGACCAGCGCGATCAGGGCAAGGATCCAGGAGATCCAGAGCATCATCGACAGCACGCCCACGATCGTCAGCGTCGACACGACGATCTGCGACATGCTCTGCTGCAGGCTCTGCCCGAAGTTGTCGATGTCGTTGGTGACCCGGCTGAGCACCTCGCCTCGCGGCTGACCGTCGAAGTAACGGATGGGCAACCGCGAGATCTTCGCCTGGACGTCGCGGCGCAGATCACTGATCACTCTCTGCAGGGCCAGGTTCGCCAGCCGGGCCTGGAGCACACCGCACAGCCCGGACACCGCGTAGACGAGCACGACCCCCAGCAGCACGACACCGATGGCATCGAAGTCCAGGCCATGACCGGGGGTCACGTCGAGCGAGGCGAGCAGGTCCGCCTGGGTGCCGTGGCCGGTGGCACGCAGCTGCGCGACCGCCTGCTCCTTCGTGCTGCCGGCGGGCAGCCGCCGACTGAAGATCCCCGCGAACACCAGGTCGGTGGCGTGGCCGAGCAGGCGAGGACCGATCACGCTCAGACCGACACTCAACGTTGCCAGGACCACGACGGCGATCAGCAGGTGACGCTGCGGTCGCAGCAGTCCGAGCAGTCGGCGGCTCGAGGCGGCGAAGTCCATCGACTTCTCCGTCGCGCCCGGGCCTATGAAGAACCGAGCGGGCCCGGCCGTCGGGGCCGGACCGCGGCGCGGTACCGGTACCGGGCTGCTCATGCCGCCTCTTCCTCGGTGAGCTGGGAGAGCACAATCTCGCGGTACGTGGTGTTGTCGGCCATCAACTGCTGGTGGGTGCCGACGCCGACCACCTCACCGTGGTCCAGCACGATGATCTGATCCGCATCCCGGATGGTGGCGACCCGCTGAGCAACGATCACCACGGTCGCGGCGGAGGTCTCGTGGGCGAGCGCCCTGCGCAGACGGGCGTCGGTGGCGTAGTCGAGGGCCGAGAAGGAGTCGTCGAACAGGTAGATCTCCGGGCGGTGAACGAGCACGCGGGCGATGGAGAGCCGTTGGCGCTGGCCGCCGGAGACGTTCGTGCCACCCTGGGCGATCGCGGTGCCGAGACCGTCCGGCATGGCTTCGACGAAGTCCTTCGCCTGCGCAATCTCCAGCGCGCGCCACAGTTCGTCTTCGGTGGCGTCCGGATTTCCGTAACGCAGATTGGTCGCGACGGTGCCGGAGAACAGATACGGCTTCTGTGGAACTAGGCCGACGGTCCGGGCGAGCAGCGCCGGGTCGAGATCGCGGACGTCGACGCCGTCGACGAGGACGGCACCCTCGGTGGCGTCGGCCAGCCGCGGGACCAGACCGAGCAGCGTCGTCTTGCCGCTACCGGTGCTGCCAATGATGGCTGTGGTCTGACCCGGCCGGGCGCACAGGCTGATTCCGCGCAGGACCGGCGCCTCCGCTCCCGGGTAGTGGAACCCGACGCCCCGCAGTTCCAGGTCACCGTGGCGGCGCAGCTCCCGCACCGGGTTCCGCGGTGGCAGGACCGTGGAGTCGGTCTCGAGCACCTCCTGGATGCGCTCCGCGCACACCTCGGCGCGGGGAATCATCATAAACATGAAGGTGGCCATCATCACCGACATCAGGATCTGCATCAGGTAGCTGAGGAAGGCCGTCAGCGCGCCGATCTGCATCTGGCCGGCGTCGATACGGTGAGCACCGAACCACAGTACGGCCACGCTCGAGAAGTTGACCACGGTGAGCACTAGCGGGAACATCAACGCCATGAGTCGGCCGAACCGCAACGAGACGTCGGTCAGTTCGGCGTCAGCCACCGCGAACCGGCGCCGCTCATAATCGTCCTGGACAAAAGCGCGGATCACCCGGAGTCCGGTGATCTGCTCCCGCAGGATCCGGTTGACGGTGTCCAGGCGCTCCTGCATCGCCCGGCCCAGCGGCCGCATCCGTCGCACGATCAAGCTGATAATCACCGCGAGGACCGGAGTGATCGCGACGAGCAGGAGCGAGAGCCCGGCATCCTGATTGACCGCCAGGATGATGCCGCCCAGGCACATGATCGGCGCGGAGACCATGAGCGTGAAGCTCATCAACATCAGCATCTGCACCTGCTGCACGTCGTTCGTGGCCCGGGTGATCAGTGAGGACGCACCGAAGCGGCCGACCTCCCGCGCTGAGAACGACTGGACCCGGTCGAACACCGACGCCCGGATATCCCGACCGAGCGCCATCGCCGTCCGGGCTCCGAAGAAGACGGCGGCGCCGGCGCAGACGATCTGCACGACGCTGACACCGAGCATGAGTCCACCGATACGCATGATGTAGCCGGTGTCGCCGATGACCACTCCACGATCAATGATGTCAGCGTTGAGGGTGGGGAGGTAGAGCATGGCGATCGTCGCCACCAGCTGCAGAAGGACCAGTATCGAGATCGGCCGGCCGTAGGGGCCGAGGTGAGCCCGCAGAAGTCGGATCAGCATACGGTCCCTCTCGGTGGCGGCTGGTGGTCGAACCGGTAGATCGCGACAACGGTGGGTAACCACATTGCAAACGTGTTGCGACCCTACGACGTCAACCCAACATCAGGTCAAGGCATTTTCAGTGCCACGCACTGGAGAGTTGGGGGCCAGTGCCACGCACTGGAGAGTTGGGGGCCAGTGCCACGCACTGGAGACATGGCAGCTACCTCATGCCGGATACCTGCCGGGGATGTCGGCGAGCGGTGCGGGTCCGCCGAAGAGGCTGCCCTGGCCGAGGTCGCAGCCGCTGTGCGCGAGGGTGGCGGCCTGCTTCGCGTCGGTGATGCCGGTGCCCAGCAGTGAGATGCCCAGCCCGCGGATGGTGGCGAGGAACGCCGTGCGCAACGTGCCGTCGTTTTCTTCTTCCCCGGGGGTGCGGCCGTCGGTCAGCTGCCGGGTGGCGGTGGCGTCGAGCACGATGATCTGGACGGGGAGTGGCAGAAGGGGATCGAACGAGAGGTCCTCGGCGCTGGGACAGATGATCGCGAGCCTGATGCCTCGTGCGGCCAGTCCGCGCAGCGCCCGCAGGGCGGCCTGATCGGTGTGGTGCGTCGCGCCGACGACGCGGAGCACGAGAGCGTCGGGTGGCAGGTGGTGGACGGTCAGGGCACTGACCACCTCGGTCGTGAACCAGGCCTCAGCGGCATCGAGGATCGAGACGGGGATGTGGAGGGCCACCTCCGGATGGCCCGTGCTTCGGTAGCGGCCGAGGTCACGGCAGGCCCGGTCGAGCAGGATGTGCTCCAGTGCGGGGGCCAGCCCGGTCTGCTGGGCGGTGGGGATGAGACGGTGGTGGGGAGCGGGTCGGGAGGACGGGTCGTCCCACCGAAGCGCCGCCTCGACACCGACGGTCCGACCGGTGTGGAGCTCGATGATCGGCTGATAGCTGACGTCGAGGGTACCGCCGCCATCCTCGCCGCGTACGGCGTGGGTGAGGCTGGTGCGCAGGGCATCCTCGGCGCTGGCGGGGCACAGCTCCGGCCGGTACACCACCAGGGTGCCCTTACCCCGCCGTTTTGCGGCATACATGGCGGAGTCCGCCTGTTTCAGCACGCTTTCCGCGGTGGCCTGAGTGCCGGGGTCGACAACGACCAGCCCAATGCTGGCCTGGATTGTATGAACCGTTCCGGCGAGTACCAAGGGTACGCGGAGTGTTTCCAGGATCCGCCGCCCGATGGACTCGGGGTCGACGCAGCCACCTTCCAGTAGGACCGCGAACTCGTCGCCGCTGATGCGGGCAACCGTGTCGGTGGTACGGGCGCAACTCGTCAGCCGATCCGCGGTTACGCGAAGCAGGTCGTCGCCGGCCGCGTGCCCGAATCTGTCGTTGACGCTCTTGAAGTCGTCGAGGTCGCAGAACAGTAGTGCAAGCTGCGTATTGTCCTGCGTATTGTCGTGGAGGCGCCGGGCAAGTCCGCGTTGCAGTCGGGCCGTCAACAGCGTGCGGTTCGCCAGGTCGGTCAGCGGATCGTGCAGGGCCTGGTGGTGCAGCTGTCGTTCGCGGGTGTAGCGGTGGGCGTTGTCCAGGCACAGCGCCGCGCGGGCGGCCAACTCCTCGGCCAGGGCCAAGTCGTCGTCCTCGTAGGGCTCTGGTTGCCGGGAGCGGTAGAAACTGGCCACCCCGAACATTACGTCGCGGGTGCACAGGGGAACGGTGATGAGCGAGTGGATCCCCTGCGCGAGGAGTCGCTCGACGCGTTCGGGGTCCTGGGCCTGCCAGCCGGGAGCGGCGTGCAGGTCGGCCTCAAGCACCGCCCGCCCGCTGGCCAGGCACCGGGCCTGCGGCGTGGAGGGCAGGAAGCTGATCTGGTGACCGGCCGGGTAGAGGGCGAGGCCTTCCTGGATGCCGTGCAGGGCGGCGCGGCGCAGCAGTGCGTTCGGACGCAGCAGTGCGGTCGGATGCAGCGAGTCCTCGCCCCGCAGGACAGACTCCGCCAGGTCCACCGTGACGACGTCGGCGAGTTCGGGCACGGCTGCCTGGGCCAGTTCCTCGGCGGTCCGGGTCACGTCGAGGGTGGTCCCGATGTGCATACTGGCCTCGTACAGCAGGGTGAGGCGTCGCCGTGCCGCCACCGCGAGACGGCCGATTCCCTGTTCCCCGATGGCCAGCAGCGACGCGCCGATGGCGGGCTGCCGGCTGTCCGGGTAGGTACTGGCCACGGGTGTGCTGGCCGGGCGGGTGGCGTCGGGTGCACTGGCCGGCGGGCGCGGCATCGGCCTGGGCGCGCTAAGCGCGGCATACGGCAGGAAAAGCCCCGGCGCCGACGGGGCACCGGCGTCGGCCCCCTGCGGCTGGCTGTTGAGGTGTCCTGCCACGGCCGCGGCGCTGGTCATAAGGCGACGGGGCGGCCCGAAGGGAAAGGCGACCTCGACGGCCAGTCCGGCCACCGCGGAGTGCGTCTGTACCTTCCTGCACACCAGCGTGGCGGTCTGACCGTGCGGCAGGGATACCTCGATGACGGTCGGGCGGCCCGCTGCGATCAGTTCAGCGGCCTTCTCCTGCAAAACCAGCCGAATATCACGCTCGATCTCGATGCCGGACCCGGCCTTGAGATCGAGCGGAAACTGTGCGCCGCCAGCCGGTATCCGCATCCGGTGTTTGGCCTGCCGGTACGCCAGGAGCAAGGCCCGTT
>NZ_CDXDOR010000164.1:9603-10206 GCF_978021225.1 Frankia sp. CeTa3Moorea
CGCCTGTTCCAGCAGCCGATGTTCGATGGCGCGGCCAGCCTCCCCCACCATGGCTTCCGCCGACGGATTCGCCTCGGCGAGCCTGCAGATGAGGCTGAACACGCCCTCGATGCGCCCGCTGAGGGGGTCGCGGACGGGAACGGATATGCACGCGTCCGGTTGGTAGAGGTCAGCGAAGTGCTCGGCGCCCGAGACCCGGGCGGGGCGCCTTTCCACGAGTGCGAGGGCTACGGCGCTGGTGCCGACCAGGTGCTCGGCGACGCAGAACCCAGGGTGTAGGCCGAAGGATGCCTCACCGACCCGGTGCGCCAGTATTCTTGCCTGGTCGTCGGTGAGACACACGCACACCCAGGTCCCGGCGATCGTGGATGCCAGTCGGTCGAGTACCGGGTCGGCCGCGCGGACCAGGCGCGTATCCAGGTCAAGATCCGGATCATAGACGGGGGAGCACCGGTCCGGGCTCACGTTCAGTACCTGGCTGCGCCACCACGAACCCAAGATCGCGTTTTGTGGGCCTTCCGCTACCAGGTCACCGGTTACCAGGTCACCGGTCAGGAATAGTTCCCGCAGGTGAGCGTTGTTACGCTGCGCAAGGTTATCCCA
>NZ_CDXDOR010000165.1:0-9140 GCF_978021225.1 Frankia sp. CeTa3Moorea
TCCGCGACGTGTGGAAGGTGGAGGATGGCGGAGGCGGCTGAGCCGCACAGACCCGGGAGCCGGGGGCGACAACGATGGTGACGGCGCTGTCACTGCTGCTCGGTCTCCTGATAGTGCTGGTCATCACTGTGGCGACCGGCTACTTCGTCGCCCAGGAGTTCGCCTATATGGCGGTCGACCGGTCCCGGTTGAACGCGGCGGCGGCAGCCGGCGACGCCGCGGCGCGACGGGCGTTGAAGGTGACCGGACGTACCTCGTTCATGCTCTCGGGTGCCCAGCTCGGGATCACGGTGACCGGTCTGCTGGTCGGGTACGTCGCCGAGCCGCTGATCGGCAGCGCGCTGGGCGACGTGGCCTCGGGTGCCGGTTTGTCGACGGCCATCGGCGTCGCGCTCGGTACCGTGCTGGCGCTGGCGTTCTCCACCTTCGTTCAGATGGTCTTCGGTGAGTTGTTCCCGAAGAACCTCGCGATCGCCCGGCCGGAGCCGGTGGCACGCAGGCTCGCCTGGTCGACGCTGCTCTACCTGAAGGTCTTTGGCTGGCTGGTCTGGGTGTTCGACCAGTCGTCCAACCTGCTGCTCCGTCTGCTCGGCATCCAGCCGGTCCAAGACGTCGAGCACGCCGCCTCAGCACGCGATCTTGAGCACATCGTGGCCGAGTCGCGGGAGCGGGGTGACCTGCCCGCGGATCTCTCGCTGATGTTGGACCGCATCCTGGACTTCCCGCACCGCGACGTGGAGCACGCGATGATCCCCCGCTCGCAGGTGGACGTCGTTGAGCAGGACCGCCCCGTGGGCGAGGTCAGGGTGCTGATGAGCGCTGGGCACTCCCGGTACCCGGTCGTCGACGACGACGGGCGGGTTACCGGGATCGTCCAGCTTCTTGACGTGATGGACGCGCCCGACGATGCCCCGGCCCGCGAGCTCGTCCGGCCGGCTCTCGTGATCTCGACGCTGATGCCGCTACCTGCCGCCCTCGCCGAGATGGCGAGGAAGAAGGTACAGTTCGCTTGCGTCGTGGACGAATTCGGCGGCTTCGCCGGGATCCTGACCATCGAGGACCTGGCCGAGGAGTTCGTAGGGGAGATCACCGACGAGCACGACGCCGCCGCCGCGTTCGAGGGAGCCAACCCGATCGGCGACGGAGCGTGGCTGGTACCGGGCAGCTTCCACATCGACGAGGTCGAACGCACGCTCGGGCATCAGATGCCTCCGGGCGACTACGAGACGATCGCCGGTCTGGTGATCTCCGCTCACGGCGCGCTGCCCAAGACCGGGACCGTTGTCGACGTCACGCTGCCCCCGGACCCAGGGGAGCTCGCGCTGTACGACGAGGCGCCGCGGCGGGTGCTGCGCGCCATCGTGATGGATGTCGACAACCACGTGCCCGCGGCGATCCGGCTGGAGCTGCTCGACGAGCCGGTCCGCGATCGGGAGGACTGACGTGGACAACCCCTGGGTCGTTGCTCTCTGCACGGTCGCGATCATCGGGCTGAGTGCGTTCTTCGTGGCGGTCGAGTTCGCCCTGCTCGCCGCGAAGCGACACCGGTTCGAAGACGCGGCCAGCCGCAGCCGCGCGGCCCGCGCCGCGCTGCGCAGCTCCGGCGAGCTGACGGTGCTCCTGGCCGGCGCCCAGCTGGGGATCACGGTCTGCACGCTCGCACTCGGCGCGATCACCAAGCCGGCCGTACACCACTGGCTGAAGCCCGCGATCGAGGACCTCGGCGCCCCGACCTGGTTCGCCGGCGCCGGCAGTTTCGTGCTCGCGCTGGTGATCGTCACGTTCCTGCACCTCGTCGTGGGCGAGATGGCCCCGAAGTCGTGGGCGATCGCGCACCCGGAGAAGTCCGCGATCCTGCTCGCCCTGCCGATGCGGGGCTTCATGTGGGCGACGAGGCCGGTTCTGCGGGCGCTGAACAGCGCGGCGAACTGGTGCCTGCACCGCGTCGGTGTCGAGGCCACCGACCACCTCGTCTCCCGTCAGAACCCCGCGGCACTGCGCCACCTCGTCGAGCACTCCGCGAACGTCGGCGCGCTCGACGAAAGCTACGCCGCGCCGCTCACCGGCGCGCTCGACCTGCGGAACCTGCGGGTGCGCGACCTGGTCGCGCCAGGCCGGGCGTTGGCGGCCGTGGAGCCGGACGCGACTGTCGGCAACGTGCAGGCCGCCAGCCGGACCTCCAGCCACCTGCGGATTCTGGTTCGGCGGGGCGGAACCGACTGGGGCGTCGTCCACGTGCGCGACACCCTCGCCCTGGGCGCCGCCGAGCCGATCCGTGACCTGACCAGGCCGGCGTTCCGGCTCGACGGCGACACGCCGCTGCACACGGCCCTCGCCCAGATGCGCGAGACCCGCAACCAGCTCGCCGTCGTCCTCGACGACGCCACCACTCTCGGTGTGGTCACCCTCGACGACGTGCTGCGCCGGCTCCTGCCGCTCGACACTCCGACACCCGCGCTGACGGGCGGGCAGGCGAGATGAACCGAGCCACACCGCCCTTCCGGAAACGGACATCGTCCGTTCCCGGCCGCCGTCGCACGAGTTCTGATACGACACAGATGGTCACTGTCCGCGCTCGGGGCCGGAGGGCCTCGACGCCTGTCATTGAGAAAGGTCAGGGAGCACGATGCCGATCTGGGACCGCCTGCGCGCCTCCACGCAGACGATGCAGGGCCAGCTCACCGCGAAGAAGAACGAGCTCAAAAGCGGCGCTTTCCGGGACGCCAGCATGGCGATGTGCGCGCTCGTCGCGGCCGCCGACGGGCACATCGACCCCTCCGAACGGCAGCGCGTCGCCTCCCTGATCGCGACGAACGACGTGCTGACCAACTTCCCGTCCGACGACCTGCACCGTCGGTTCGACGGCTACCTGGCCAAGATCCAGCAGGACTTCGCCCTCGGGAAGGTCTCCGTCCTCCAGGAGATCGGGAAGGTGAAGAAGAAGCCGACCGAGGCCCGCGCCGTCATCCAGATCGGCATCGTCATTGGCGGCGCCGACGGAGACTTCGACAAGAGCGAGCAGGCCGTCGTTCGCGAGGCGTGCTTCGCGGTCGGCCTCAGCCCCGAAGAGTTCGACCTGTAACGACGCACCACCGAGCCGGCCGAGGCCCCTACATGGCAGCGCGAAGCCGGCTACCTCGGACCGGCCGGCAACCTGCAGTGTCGGTCGGCTGCGTCCGGACCTCCGCCGTGGCCGTCCATGCCCGACCTTGACGAGCTGACAGCAGGCGGTCACATAAGCCCGAGGCATCGCGGCCTTCGCCGTAAGGGCCGGCCAGCGCGTAGCGGAGAGTTAATCTTGGCGCGACGTCCTTGGTCGAACGCCGCGCGGCGGACGGTCCGTCACCAGTGTCCGCGCAGGTCGGCGACGGTCCGTCCTGGACCGTCCGCCGCAAAAGCGGAAGGTCGGCGGTTCGACCCCGCCCCTGCCCACAAACCCCCTCTGACGTGCGGAAACGCCAGCAGTGCGGATCCATCATCGGTCGCACACCGCTGGAACAGAGGAAAACTTTCGATGACGGCTTCCCGGCCCCGGCAGCCCAAGACCTTGATCGCCGACCCGTTCCAGCCCGTGATCAACTCCTTCCGGCTCCACCTGAGCGCCGAAGGCAAGTCCCCCAAGACCATCCGCACGTACGTCGAGGCGGCGCAGTGGTTCGCCGCGGCGCACCTGCTCGCGCGCACCTCCCACACCGACTGGGAGGACGTGACCGCGGACGACGTCCGCGCGTGGCTGGTCTACCTTCTTGATCAGTACTCGGACAGCTACCCCAACAACCAGTACCGGGCCCTGCAGCAGTTCTTCAAGTGGCACGCGGACGAAGAAGAGGTCGACAACCCGATGGGCCGGCTCAAGCCGCCCAAGGTCGCAGAGAAGGTCGTCCCGGTGTTCACCGAGGAGGAGCTGAACCTCCTGTCGAAGACCTGCCGGGGCAAGACGTTCGTCGACCGCCGGGACCAGTCGATCATCGAGCTGTTCAAGGCGACCGGGATCCGGCTCTCGGAGATGGCCGGCATCTGCTACGACCCGGAGCACCCCGAGCGCGGTGACATCGACCTGGAGCGCCGCGAACTGCGCGTCACGGGCAAGGGCCGCGAGGAACGGATGGTCAAGTTCGGCTACAACGCCGCACGGGCCATCGACCGGTACCTGAGGCTGCGCGGGAAACACGCCTACGCGCACAGCCCGAAGCTGTGGCTCGGGATCAACAACCGCCAGCCGATGACCGCGAACGGCATCTACCAGATGATCTCCCGTCGCGGCGACGAAGCAGGCGTCGTGGTCCACCCGCACAAGTTCCGGCACCACTTCTCCCACTCGTGGCTCGACAAGGGCGGCAACGAGGGCGACCTGATGGAGCTGAACGGCTGGACGTCCCCGCAGATGCTCCGCCGCTACGGCGCCAGCGCCCGCAACGTCCGCGCTCGCCGCACCTATGATCGGATCATGAACGGCGAGTAGGGCGACCGAGTCCCCTGATGGCGGCGGCCCGGAAGAGTTACGACTCCTCCGGGCCGCCGCCGCATGTCTGATCTCTCGCAGCCATGGCGCCGGAAGTGGCGACAGCGTGGCCGTCCTTGCCGCTGACAGTGGCAAGGACTCGACGCGCCGCGTCGGCCGGGCTGGCTCGGATCTCGCACTCCCACAGCCGCACGACCGTCCATCCTGCCTGGCGAGCACGTTCCGACGCACGGGCATCGCGCTCCCGGTTGCGCTGCAGCTTCGCCGCCCAGAGCGGTGCGTTCGGACCGCTGAACGTCGTCCGGCCATGTATCGGACAGCCATGCCAGAAGTCACCGTCCACCCACACGGCGACCCTCCGGCCAGGGAGAACAAGATCGGGGTTGCAGCCCACGGCGAGGCTACGTCTCAGCCGGAACCTGGCACCAGCGGCGTGCAGGGCGCGGCGCAGCAGCATCTCCGGTTCGGTGTCGCTGTTACGTCGGCCCCGGAGGCCAGCGGCTGCCGACGTCGAGACCCACCTTTCGGGCACGCCGCAATCCTTCCACCAGCCTTCTGGGCTGTCCTGTCGGCCCCATCCGCTACGTTCCTCCTCAGAGGAGGCCGCGATGGAGAGCACCGAGAGTGCAGCCCTGCCCAGGGATGCACTGCCAAGCACGCTGGCTGGGGCCGGGCAGCGTGCCGGCACTGCCGGATCGTTCAGCGCTGTCGATCTTTTCGCGGGCGCTGGCGGTGCGTCGGCCGGCCTAGTGGCCGCGGGGGCCGATCTACGGCTTGCAGCCGAGATCGACCCTGACTATGCCTCGACTCACCAGGCCAACTTGCCGGCCTCTGTGCTAGTCGGAGACTTGCGTAACGTTGACAGCGAAAAGATCGCATATGCGGCCGATGTCGCGCAGGGAGAGCTTTCACTCCTGTTCGCGGGCCCGCCCTGTCAAGGTTTTTCAATCATGGGATCACGGGTCATATGGGATGAGCGCAACAACCTCTTCCTGGAGGTTCTGCGGACCGCGAAAGATCTGCAGCCGAAGTGCGTCGTGATCGAGAATGTTCCAGGGCTGGTGACGCTGGCCGGTGGAGCCTATCTACGCTCGATTCTGCAAGGGTTGTCCGACATCGGATACGCGTCCGGGTGCGCCGAGATGCTGGCAGCCCAATATGGGGCCCCTCAGATGCGCTGGAGATTGGTCATCATCGCCTGGCGTAAAGACCTCGGCATACCTGCTGGTCACGGCTTCCCGGCCCCGACCCACGGCGGGAACATCGGCGACCTTCTCCCGAACTGCACTATCACTGCGGCGCAGTCCTCTCGTTTCCTGACTACCCGGGACGCCATCGCCGATCTACCGAAGGTTGAAGCAGGAGAACAGAACGACCAGTACATCGGGCCGCCAACGACCGCCTATCAGCGAGAAATGCGCGGCGACCTGACTGATGAGCTGTGGAATCACTACGCGGCCAAGTTGTCTGAGTCTAATCTAGCCCGAATCGCACATCTAAAGCCGGGTGAGGACTGGCGTGACCTCCCATTCGAGCTACTTCCGGCAGGAATGCAGCGAGCACTCCGTAAGGACCATACTCGCCGGTATCGTCGAATGTCCTGGGATGGCGTGCCGCGTACGATCGTTACTCGCTTCCGTGATCCAAAAACTGGCGAGTACACCCACCCGGAGCAGAATCGAACGATTACCATCCGAGAGGCGGCAAGAATTCAGGGCTTTCCGGATAGTTTCGTATTCCTCGGCAGTCGGTCAAGCCAGTATGACCAGGTCGGGAACGCAGTGCCGGTGCAGTTGGCTAGGAGTATTGCCGAGGAGGTCGGTCGTTGCCTTGCCGGTAAACCAACACATCGGCTTGACAGCCCTTTCCGACGTCGTCCGGTTTCCTTCCTTGGTCCGCATGGAGACCTGCTTCCTACGCTAACCGACAGCGCCGCATGATGGCCGAGGGCTTTCTTCCGCTAACGTCAGCACCAAGTCGGCGACCCCATTTGGCCGAGTGGCACGGCCACAGGGTATTCCCAATTGTGGCGGCACACGAGGAAGCGATCCGGGACCAGCGGCAGCGCCGTTGCCCGTTTCTATCTGACGTCCTCGGAAGCAACCAGAACTGTGTCAAGTTAGCGAATAGTCAGGGCGTCTGTTCGATTAGTGCCGAAAGTAACGGCCACCGCCAAGACTGGCTAGTGTGCCCCTACAGGGCTTTGGATGACACGCTAGTGGAAACCATGACTAGGCGTTTGTTCTCCGTGGAAGACGGGAGGCCGGTAGCTATCCAACCGGTCCTGACGCTATCCGAAGAAGGCGTCAGAAAACTCCTCGGGGACGGCAGCGGGACCCGGGTTTTCTGTTACTTTCAGGAGAAGCTCGGAGGTGAAATCGGTCTTTCGCGGACCACTGCCTCGCCTGAGCTATCATTTGATATCACGCTGGTTGAACTTTTGCTGTCGGACGACGGCGCCCGGGTCTGTCTCGGACGTTACGGCGTGATTGAGCTGCAGACCACCGACACTCATGGCAGTTACAAGCATGCGGTCTCCGCGCTGCGTGGCGCACTCGATCTTCACCCGTCTGACTTCCCCGCCCAGGTGGCTGCAAATCAGGAGTGGGCGGGCAGAAAAGTCGAAGGTCCCAATATCTCGAATGTTTTCAAGCGGACTTTCTACCAGGTTTCCTTCAAGTTTCAGGTAACGAAAAGGGAAACATCCGTGGGTTGTGTCCTTGCCATCCCACAACCCGTGTGGGACTCCTGGCAGCCATTCCTTGGTAAGCCGGACCTGCACCAACAGGCTGATGGGACCTGGCGCCTCCTCGACGACCAGAATACCGCACCAGCGGACTGGATCTACGTATTTGACATCGCGGAGGAACCGGCAGACAACGGGGCACCCGCACCGATCGAGATCAAACTTGTGATCGGGACGGACGCATCGACACTCAGTCGCGCGGCACTCGACGTTGCCCCTGCCAGAGCTATCGAGAACTCGGTTGGCAACGACGCGGTTCTTGTTTCCCTGGGTAGCAGACTACGCAAGTATCTGCCCAGCCTCCTTGCCGTTCAGCCTTCTTCGGTGACCCCTGTCTCGCCGACGTCTGCTGGCAGCGATTCCTGACGTCCAGGGCTCCGGCACGTTCGCGCTTTGGTGTGATCGTGGCCGTGCGTCCTGGGTGGCGCTGATCGCGTGATCGATCCAGGTGTTCGTTGTTCTGGCCTGCTGGGCGGTGCCCTGGCCGGTTCTGTCAGCTGAGGTCCCGGTCCGCCCGGAGTTGGCTGGTGGGGTCCCGGTATGCCCTGATCGGGCGGGCGCGGGGGTCGGCGGGCGGACACGGCCAGGTCACGCGTCGCTGAGAAGAAGACAGGCACGGCGCCTGTAGATCACGGAGGTGTCTAACGTCTTCGTGGTCCGGGAGCGCACGTGCCTGTGGGGGCATTGTCGCGTGACGCGGCCGGTGTGGTGGGAGCCGGCGCGGTGTCGCGTGAGGGAATCTGGCAGCGGCTGCACGCGATGGGCGAGCACCGGGGCCGACGTGGGCGGGTCTACCCGCTGGCGGTGCTGGCGGCGGTGTGGCGGTGCGCGCTGACCGCGGCGGGCCATGACCGGGTCACCGCCGTGATCGAATGGCTCGCCGGCACCACGGAGGAGGAACGGCGCCGGCTGCGGCTGCCGTACGACCCGTTTGACGGCTACCGGCTGCCGAGCGAGTCGACGATCCGCCGGTTCCTCAACGACACCGACGACGCGCGGCTCGCCCGCGCACTGCTCGATCCGCCGCTGGCCGACCCGGCCCCGCCGAAGCCGGCGTCACCCGAGGCGGCGGGAGAAGCGGTGCGGGCGGTCTACGCACTGGATGGGAAGACCAGCCGCGGCGCGAAGCGCGCCGACGGGCGGCAGGTCCAACTGGTCGGGGTCGCCGACCAGGCGACCGGCCGGCTGGTCAACCAGCACGAGGTGGACTCGAAGAGCAATGAGACGAAGGCGTTCCGCCCTGTCCTCGAGCCCCTCGACCTTGCCTGCGACCTGTTGACCTTCGACGCTCTGCATACCGTGCGCGACCATCTCGACTGGCTGGTCACCGACAAGAAGGCCCATTACCTTGCGGTCGTGAAGGGCAACCAGCCAACGCTGCGCGCGTTCCTGGCCGCGTTGCCGTGGGCGGACGTCCCGGTCGCCGACACCACCCACGACCATGGCCACGGCCGTGACGAGACCCGCACGCTGAAGGCCGCGACCGTCGAGCACGCCGAGTTCCCGCACGCTCGCCAGGCCGTCCGGATCCAGCGCTGGCGCCGGGAGAAGGGCAGGAAACCCAGCCGGGAGACGGTCTACGGCATCACGGATCTGGCCTTCGAGCAGGCCTCGGCCGGGTTCCTCGCCGACACCGCCCGCGGCCAGTGGATCATCGAGAACCGTCAGCACCACGTCCGTGACGTCACTTTCGGTGAGGACGCGAGCCGGAGCCGGACCCGCCGCGGCCCGGCCAACCTCGCGATCTTCCGCGCCACTGTCGCGCACGCGGTCCGTGCCGCGGGCCACCGCTACGTTCCGGCCGGGCGCCGGGCCTGCAAGACCGCCACCGCCGCGCTCGACCTGCACGGCTTTCCCTGACGATACGGACATCCAGGCCGTCCCGTCGGCGCGCGGACGAGCCGGTCATAACGCGAACGTGCCGGAGCCCTG
>NZ_CDXDOR010000165.1:9538-10277 GCF_978021225.1 Frankia sp. CeTa3Moorea
ATCCATTCGAAGATTCGAAGATGGCGTTGGCAAGTTCGTCGCGGTTCTCCCAGGTGTGTCGGTCGAGTATCTCGAGTTGTAGGGTGCCCCAGAAGGACTCCATCATCGAGTTGTCGTAGCAGTCGCCGACCGTGCCCATCGACGGGAGTAGTCCGGCGATGCGCAGCCGGTTTCCGAACGCCCACGATGTGTATTGCGTTCCGTGGTCGCTGTGCAGGATTGTCTGTTTCTCTGGTGGCCGTCGGCGAAGAATCGCCATGCCGAGGGCATCGAGGACGAGTTCGGTGCGGATGTGGTGCGCGATTGACCAGCCGATGATGCGCCTCGAATAGGCGTCCATCACGGCCGCGCAGTAGAGTTTCCCGTCTCCGGTGGGGTGTTCGGTGATGTCGGTCAGCCAGAGCCGGTCTGGGGCGTCGACGGCGAACTGCCGGTTGACCAGGTCCTCGGCGGTCGCCTCGGCGACAGGACCGCGGCGGGCTCGGCGCCGGTAGACGCCCTGCAGGCCGGCCTCTCGCATCAGCCTTGCGACCCGTTTGTGGTTGACCGGCACGCCCAGGCCGAGGGCGAGTTCGGCGTGGACCCGCGGCCAGCCGTAGGTCCCCCGCGACTCGCGATGAATGCGTTCGATCTGTTTCGCGAGCAGGGTGTTCTCCTGTTCCCGTAACGACGGTGGCCGGCCGATCCAGTCGTAATATCCCGACCGGGACACGCCCAGTACTCGGCAGGCCACCAGGGC
>NZ_CDXDOR010000166.1:0-6740 GCF_978021225.1 Frankia sp. CeTa3Moorea
TGGCCGGCCTGGGGGTGCCGAGCGAGGGGATGCCGAGTGGAGAGGTGGCGGTGCCCGCTCCCGCGTGGCCGGCCACCCCACGTCAACCCGTCATGAGTGGGCGAAAGGCACGTCCGGCCCTTATGACCCCCGCGGCGCGCTCGGCGCCGCCTAACTGTGACCGTCAGGGGGTCGACGTCCCGCGCGGCCCTCGCTCCGGTCCGGCGGGCCACGGCCTTGGGATGGGAACGAGTCCGATCTCTCTAGGGCAGCCAGGGGCGCGCGAGCGCTCACCCGGTTCCATGGACGGGCGGGGACCCGGGGCGAGTGACCGGCTCAGCGACCGGGAACTCGCGGTCCTCAGCTATCTGCCGACGATGTTGACGACCGCCGAGATCGCCGCCGAGCTCTTCGTCTCCGTGAACACGGTGAAGACGCACCTGAAGAGCATCTACCGCAAGCTCGACGTGCCACGGCGTCGCGATGCTGTACATCGTGCGCGCGAATTGCGTCTATTGTAAATAGTCATACAGTTTATTGTAAAGATAGATTTTAGGTGGGAGGTCGACGGTCCGGTGGCCGGGGCGCCGCGATCAGGGGGACGGTGATTCGGTGAACCGCGGCGGGTACGGGGGTGGGTACCCTGCCCTCGAGCCGGGTCCGTCGTCTACTGCGTCCGCGTAGCCGGCGCCGGTGCGGTCGCTCTCCGTGTGACCGGGACCCGTGTGACCGGGACCCGTGTAGCCGGCATCGAGGTGGCCGGCATCCGTCTGGATCGTGTCGGACCCGGGCTGCGGTGGGCCGTACCGGTATGTGCCGAGCGCCGCCGTTCGTTCGAGGTGCCGCCCGATCGGGCCGGGACCAGGCCCGATCGGTGTCCGCCCCGGTCCGCGGGTACGCGCGGTGGCCCGTGCCGGTGCCGGCAGGAAGGCATGGAGCAGGCAGATCATCGATGTCACGATCTCCATGATGATCAGAATCAGGCCCAGAATCTGGAGATCCACTCCGGTGGTGCGCCAGGTGAGCGCGTAGCGCAGGATGGCACCCATCACGACCAGGAAGACCGACCGCCCCAAGGTCATCGCCTTCGTACCTCTACCTCTTTCCTGCCGTGGCTTTGGTCTCCCGCTGTGGCTTCGACCTGGGGCTTCGGCCGGTCGATGATCGGCGCATGGCCACATCGCGGGCCCCGGCCGCGCTCGATGGTGTCCGCGCTCGATGGTGTCCGCGCTCGATGGTGTCCGCGCTCGATGGTGTCCGCGCTCGATGTGTCGTCGTCGTGGAGCGGCACCATGGGATGGGTGGTCCGTGCAGGGAGCGGGGAACTCCACCCCTCCGGGGCAGGCCGCGGGCCGCTGGCGAAACTGTGCGCTGCCGTTGTGGCTACCCTACGTGACCAATGTTCATGCTGTCGATGTTGGTCGGGATCCGAGGCTCACCCGTGCCGGAGGACGTTTTCCGGCTTCTTTCGCGACCGCGATCGAAGCCGGGGGGAGCCAATCTCGTACTTGTGAGGTAGCCCCGACGGGCGGTGCCAGTGGGAGGGAAAAATCACCTCGAGCCACTGCCGGGGGCTGCCGGACGGCGTCATCCCAAACGTTTACGTGCGTTAAGGTCGCGTTTTCCCCGGCTGCGCCGAAGATACGGGGGTGAGTGTGATCAGGGGGGCGTGGGTGACCGCTGGCGTAGCGAGGGAGATGGGCCCTACGCTTGCCGAACCTGTCCAACTTCGCCGGAAATCAACCTGGCGGCATCGTCCCTAGCGGACGAGGCCTGGCGTCGGTTCTGAGTTCTGACCCCCCCGGAGGCACGTGTGACCGACCGAGTTTCCCGCCCGCATGATGTTATCGGTGAGGACGCACTACATCGGCCGCGAATTGGCGTGACCGTCGACACATCCGCCGAGGCCGCTGCGGCGGGCCGGGTCGCGAGGCGTGTCTCCGCGAGCTCACCCGCACCGCTGACCCCGCCGCACCGCTCGCCGACCACCCGGCATTCCGCCGCCACCGGCGCCGGTGCGGGGCGACCGCTTCACCAGCGCTCCGGCCCACCGGGGAGCGGTGTGCCGATGGGCGGCTCGCCGATGGGCCGCGGCGAGGTGCCGAGCGGCAGCGGCCGTGCGGTCCCGGCTGGCGGCCCGCCCGTCCGGTCCGCTCCGGTGGCGCGTGCCGCGCCGATGCCGCGGGACCTGGCTCTCGGCGCGGCCGAGTTGCGCGGCATCCTGCGCGTGGTGGAGGACTGCGAGCGGGCGTCGTCGCTGGCATCCTTCCGCGAGCTCGCCCTGGACGGCATGGCCCGGCATCTCGGTTACCGGCATTCCGCCTTCTTCCTGGGCTCCTCGCTCGAGACCGCCTTCCAGGACGCCCGGCCCACCGGTCGCGGGCTGGCGCTTCGACTCGCAGGCCCCTACCTGGAGCGTTACCGGGAGCTGGAGGCCCTCAGCAATCCGGACAGCCTGCGTTCGGTCCGCGAGCGAGGGCTCGCCACCCTTGACGATCTCGGCATCCCGGAACGCCCGGAGGTGCGGATGCGCCTGGAGCGGTTTCTGCGGGCACACGGCATCCACGCGAAGCTGCTCATCCGCCTGTTCGGTCCGTCGAACGTGGGCGCCGTGGTGTCCCTGTTGGATTCTCGGCCGGGCGCGTTCGGACCGCGGGACCGCGCCGTCGGGGCGGTTCTCGGTCGGCACCTCGGTAACCTCCTGCGGTTCTACATCCGGGCGGACCCGGGCCCGTCGGTCGCGGGCAAGCTGTCGGCGCGCGAGCGCGACGTCGTCCGTCTCGTCGCCGAAGGCCGTTCCAACCGCCAAGTCGCCGAGGCGTTGTGCATCAGCATCGACACGGTAAAGCACCATCTCACCCATGCGCTCGTGGCGACGGGGTGCACGAACCGGACCCAGCTGGCGATCGCGTGGCAGCGGGAGACGAGCGCGTTCGCGGCCCCCGGCAACCCGCGGCCCTGAAACTGTGACGTCATGAGGTCATGAGGCTGCTGCCGTGGATGTTCGATCCGCGGGATCCGCGGGATCCGCGGCGGTGCCGATGATCTACGACCTCGATCCGAGCCGCGAACCCCGGTGCGCCACCGCGCGGGGTGCGGTCGCCGGCACCTGATCCGCCGATGGCGGCAATCATGATCGACCTCTCCGTCGGGGCCGCCGGCATTTCGGCGCGAAGGGATGAGGCGAGAGGCCGGTCCCGATGATCGAACAGTGGCGGGAACGGACACGCTGCGTGTCCGTTCCCGGTGCCGACGGTCGCGTGTCGATGATCCCACTCGAGTAACAAAGCCGGTCCGTGGTAATCGATCTGGCCTCGCCTGACCGGTCCCGACGGTCATGTCCTGCGCGCTCCGCGACGACTATCGCTTATTGTGGCTGAAATGTTGCTATTAGTATCCCTATTGAGGTCGTTGCCGGAAAGTTGATCGGATAAGCTTGCGATCGATGGCGCGCTGTGACTAGGTTGGCCGATGTCCCTTCTGGTCCGCATGGGGTCTGAAGGAGTCAGTCCCCGCCCGTCAGCGCCTGACCCGGCCGGCGGCGACCACGATCGATTTTCAGGACGGTGCCCGCCCGTGATTCCATACCTCCCGGGGCGTCGTCCTCGCATCCGATTTTTCCAGGCCCTGCGCATGCGGGCGTGTGTTGCCGGGAAGTAGCCACAGCTGTTCATCGCCGCATTGGGTGATCGATACCGAAGAGAAACCGCTGCGACTGGCGACCGGGATAGCGACCTGCGTGTTACTCATTCGTAACCTCCATCGATGGCCGCGGCGATTGATGACGTCGCCCGGTGCACACCCCTGCAGGCTCTGTGTAATCCCGATCCGCGACATCCTCATCGATGTCCGGCGGTGGGCGAGCGGGCGACCGGATGCCGTCCGGACCTGGTCACGGCGACCGCGCCAGTGGTCCGACGGGCCCACGATCAACGCTGTGGTCCGGCACCACGCAATGATCCCAACCGGGCCGGCTAGTATTCCGCGCACGTTGGCAATCCCGTGTCGGCTAACCGGATGCGGCCGCCGTGGGACCGGGGGACACCAGTTCCGCGACAGCCTGTTGGGGGTTGGTTCGCTTTTCGCATACTCAGGGCGGATGCGGCTTCCCGGATGTCTGCCGTCCCGGCGGCACTGACCAGGAGGTCTGGATGATGCGGGCGGTCCTGTCGTCCGGAACAAATCGATCATGCTGGTTCGGTGGGTGAGTTCTATGGCCTCGATGTGCCGCCGCGGCGATCGGGCGGCAGCGGACGCGCCGTCGGCCCCGGGTCTGCCGGCTGTCCGCCTGCCCTTGAGATACCCGCTCACGCGGACCAGCGATTACCCGCCTATCCGGACCAGCGATTGCCCGCCCATGCGGACCAGCACAGCCCCCTCAGCCTCTGCCCCCTCAGCGCCCTGCCCCAGGCGGGGACCGGTCGGGAGGACCAGCCGATGACCACTGCACCCAGCGCGTCACCCGTGGCCTCGCCGGCCAATCCCGCCGACCGCGATCCGCTCGACGCCCGCGAGCTGGTCGTGGTGATCACGCCGTTCGCTGAACCGTCCGCGCCCCTGGTCGCCGCGGTGCAGCGGGCCGGAGGGCTCGGGGTGCTGGACCTCGGATTGCTGGCCGGACCGGCACGTGACGCGCTGCGGGACGCCGCGCGGTGGGCGCCGGGCCGGTTCGGGGTGCGGGTCGCTCCCGGCTGCCCCCTCGATCCCGACGAGCTGCCCGCGAGCGTCGGGACCGTCGTACTAGTCGTCCGGTCCGGTCCGGATCCCCGATCCGGCCCCGTCGCGTGGGCGGACGCCGGGCCGGGTCCGGGGAGCCGCTGGGACATCGGCGCGCTGACGAGCCGGTTGCAGGCGAGCGGGCCGCGTGGAGAGGCGCGGCGCCGGGTCTGGGCGGAGGTCACCTCGGTCGCGCAGGCGTGCGACGCGGTGGCGGCGGGGGCCGAGGGGCTGATCGCGCGAGGCAACGAGTCCGGGGGGCCCGTAGGCGACCTCACCACCTTCACCCTCCTGCAACATCTGCTCGCGCAGGCGTTCGTCACCACCGAGGGCGCGCCGCTGCCCGTGTTCGCCGCTGGCGGGATCGGTCCGGCCACCGCGGCGGCCGCGGTGGCCGGCGGCGCGGCCGGTGTGGTCCTGGACTCCCAGCTCGCCCTGGTGCGTGAGATGGAGCTGCCGGCACAGGTCGCGGCGGCGGTCCGCGCGATGGACGGTAGCGAGACCACCCTCCTCGCCGGCTACCGGGTGTACACCCGTCCCGATCTTCCTGTCGCCGCTATGGCGGGCGACGCCATGGCGGGCGATGCCACGGCGATCCCGTGCCGGCTGGGTGCGCGTGATCTGCGTAACCAGTTCCTCCCGGTCGGCCAGGACGGAGCGTTCGCCGCCGATCTCGCCGACCGCCACGTGACCGCGGGCGGTGTCGTACGGGCCGTGCGCCAGGGCATCCGCGAGGGCATCGCCGCCGCCACCCGTACCCGTCCCCTCGCCCCCGGTGCGCCCTTCGCCGCTGCCCGCGGCCTGCGCCACCCGGTCGCGCAGGGACCGATGACGCGGGTCAGCGACCGGGCGGCGTTCGCCCGTGCCGTCGCCGATGAGGGCGGGCTGCCCTTCCTCGCTCTGGCGCTGATGAGCGGCGAGGACAGCCGCGCCCTGCTGGAGGAGACCGCGGACCTGCTCGGGGACGCGCCCTGGGGAGTCGGGGTCCTTGGGTTCGCCCCGGCACCGCTGCGGGCCGCCCAACTCGCCGCTGTGCATGACGTGCGTCCTCCCTGCGCGATCGTCGCCGGAGGTCGCCCGGCACAGGCGGCCCCGCTGGAGGCCGCCGGCATTGACACGTTCCTGCACGTCCCGTCCCCGGGGCTGCTGAACCGCTTCCTGGCCGACGGCGCGCGCAAGTTCGTTTTCGAGGGGCGTGAGTGCGGCGGGCACGTCGGGCCGCGGGCGAGCTTCCCGCTGTGGGAGGCGCAGATCGCCGGCCTGCTGGAGTTCGGCGCGACCGATCAGGCCGGTCCGGACTTCTTCGCGGGCCTGCATCTGCTGTTCGCCGGGGGCGTGCACGACGCCCGTTCCGCTGCGATGGTCGCCGCGGCGGCCGGGCCGCTCGCAGAGCGGGGCGCGAGCGTTGGCGTGCTGATGGGCACCGCGTACCTGTTCACCGCCGAGGCCGTCGCGTCCGGGGCGATCCTGCCGGGTTTCCAGCAGGCCGCTCTCGACTGTAAGCGCACCGTGCTGCTCGAGACCTCCCCCGGTCACGCCACCCGGTGCGTGGAGTCCGCGTACGTCCACACCTTTCTGGGCCGTCGCCGTGAGCTGATCGCCGCCGGCCACTCCCGCCAGCAGATGTGGGAGGAGCTCGAGGCGCTCAACCTCGGCCGGCTGCGGGTCGCGAGTAAGGGCCTGCGCCGTGAGGGCAGCGAGGTCGTCACGGTCGATCCCGCGGCCCAGGCCCGGGACGGCATGTACATGATCGGGCAGGTCGCCGCCCTGCGTTCGCGGCGGACGAGCATCGCCGAGCTGCATGACGAGGTCACCGCGCAGGCCACGGCCGGGCTCGCCGCCCGGGCCGCCGAGCTGCGGTCCGCCGAGCTGCGGTCCGCCGAGCGGATCGCGGCGCCCGACCGTCCGGGCGCCCGGCCGCTCGACATCGCGATCGTCGGGATGTCCGCGATCTTCCCGGATGCCCCGGACCTGGCCAGCTTCTGGGCGAACATCGTCGCCGGCAACGACGCCATCCGCGAGGTCCCGGCCGATCGCTGGGACGC
>NZ_CDXDOR010000166.1:6934-10036 GCF_978021225.1 Frankia sp. CeTa3Moorea
GCGGTGCTCAGGGACGCCGGCCGCAGGACTCCGTCGAGATGGGGCGGTTTCCTCCCGCAGGTGCCGTTCGACGCGCTGGCCTACGGCATCCCGCCGAAGTCGCTGCGCAGCATCGAGACCAGCCAGCTCCTCGCGCTGGAGGTCGCCGCCCGCGCGCTGCGCGGCGCCGGGTACGACGTGGGCCAGAAGGAGGTGGGCCAGAAGACCGTCGGCGAGGGCCGGGCGTTCGACCGCTCCCGCACATCGGTGGTCTTCGGCACGGAGGCCGGGACGGATCTCTCCGGTGCCTACAGCTTCCGTTCCCTGTGGCCGGCGCTGCTCGGGGACCTGCCGGCCGAGCTGGAGGAGTTCCTGCCGGAGTTGGACGAGGACTCGTTCCCGGGCATGCTCGCGAACGTCATCGCCGGCCGGGTCGCCAACCGGCTGGACCTCGGCGGGGTGAACTTCACCGTGGACGCGGCCTGCGCGTCGTCGCTCGCCGCCCTTGACGCCGCCTGCAAGGAGCTCGTCGCGGGCACCTCGGACATGGTGCTGTGCGGCGGCGTGGACACTCACGCGGGCGCCCACGACTTCCTGCTGTTCTCCTCCGTCCATGCGCTGTCTCCGGGCGGGCGGTGCCGCAGCTTCGACGCGGGCGCCGACGGCACCAGCCTTGGCGAGGGGGTGGCTGTCATCGTGCTCAAGCGGCTCGCGGACGCCGAACGGGACGGCGACCGGATCCACGCCGTCATCCGGGCCGTCGCCGGTTCCTCCGACGGGCGGGCCCTGGGGCTGACCGCGCCGCGCAAGGCCGGCCAGGTGCTCTCCCTGGAACGGGCCTACGGGCGGGCGGGGATCTCGCCCAGCGAGATCGGTCTGCTGGAGGCGCACGCGACCGGAACGGTCGTGGGGGACCGCACCGAGCTCGCCACCCTCACCGAGGTCTTCACCAACCACGGTGCGACGCCGGGCCAGTGCGCGGTGGGTTCGGTGAAGTCGCAGATCGGGCACACGAAGTGCGCGGCGGGCCTGGCCGGTCTGATCAAGATGGCCAAGGCCGTCGAGACCGGGGTGCGGCCGCCGACCCTGCACATCGACACGCCGAACACCTATTGGGACGCCGAGACCAGCCCGTTCTACTTCGACGGCGTCGCCAAGCCGTGGGTCGCCCCGGCCGAGCGGCGCCACGCCGGCGTGTCGGCCTTCGGATTCGGCGGCACCAACTTCCACGTCGTGCTGTCCGCCTATGACGGCGGACCCGAGCCCGCCCATGGCCTCGACCGCTGGCCCGCGGAGTTGTTCGTCGTCCGCGGCACCGACCGGGCGGCGGCCACCCGGGCGCTGGACCGGCTGGCCGGGCTGATCGCCGCGAACGACGCGGCCGGACGGCCGTTCCGCCTGCGTGACCTCGCCTCCACCGTCTGTGCGGAACGCGGCGACCCGGTCCAGCTCGCGTTCGTCGCCGACGACCTCGACGCGCTGCCCGCCGCCATCGACCAGGCGCGCACGTTCGCGTCGAACCCTCGGGCGGGCCTGTTCACCCGGGACCAGGACGCGGATCCGGGTGCCACCGCGTTCCTCTTCCCCGGCCAGGGCAGTCAGCGGCCCGGCATGCTCGCCGACCTGTTCATCGCCTTCCCACGGCTGCGGTCCGTACTGGACCTCGCTCCCCGGTGGGCAGACACGATGTTCCCGCCGGCGGCCTTCTCCCGGGAGCAGAAGGCCGCCCAGGCAGCCGCGATCACCGACACCCGCGCGGCCCAGCCGACGCTGGGGCTCGCCGGGCTTGCCGTTCACGACCTGCTGACCAGCCTCGGGGTGCGCCCGGACCACGTCGCCGGGCACTCCTACGGCGAACTGGTCGCGCTGTGCGCCGCCGGGGTACTGGACCGGCGGGACCTCATCGGCCTGAGCGAGGCCCGTGCCGCGGCGATCCTGGCGGCCGCTGGCGACGAACCGGGCACGATGGCGGCGGTCTCCACGTCGGTCGAGCAGGTCCGCGCCGTGCTCGACGGGGCCGGTGCGGGTGGGGAGGCCGGACCGGGCCGGGTCGTCGTGGCCAACCACAACGCCCCGCGGCAGAGCGTGATCTCCGGGCCGACGGACGCCGTTGCCGCCGCCGTGGCGGCTCTCGGCCGGGCCGGCATCAGCGCCAAGCCGATCCCGGTCGCGTGCGCCTTCCACAGCCCGGTGGTGGCGGGAGCGGCGACGGCGCTGGCCGCCCGGCTCGATGAGGTCGAGGTCGAGGCGCCGACCCTGCCGGTCTGGTCCAACACGACCGCCGGGCCCTACCCCGGCAGCCCGGACGAGGTGCGGGCGATGCTCGCCGGCCAGGTGGCGGCGCCGGTCAGGTTCGTCGAGCAGATCGAGGCGATGTACGCCGCGGGGGTGCGGACCTTCGTCGAGGCCGGGCCCGGCCGCGTCCTGGCGCAGCTCGTCGGCAGGATTCTGGCCGGTCGACCGCACCGGGTGGTGGCCACCGACGTCGCCGGCGAGCCGGGGCTGCGCCGGTTGCTGCTGGCCCTCGCCGAGCTCGCCGCCGTCGGCGTCGAGCTCGACCCCTCCGCGCTGTTTACCGGCCGCGACGCCCGGGTGGTCAGCGCGACGGACCTGCCGCGCCGTCCCGGCTGGCTCATCGATGGGGCCTACGTGCGCACGCCCGACGGCCGGTTCCTTCCCGGTGGGCTGCGGCCGCCGACCCGGCTGACGGCGCGGACGACTTCACCCGGGGTCGCCTCCGTGCCCGAGATCGTCGGCGTGCGCGGGTTCGTCGAGGACACCGTGACGCCGCCCCTCCCGTTCGACCGCACCGGCGTGACCGACCACAGCGAGACGACCGACGACCCGGCGGCGGGGCCCGCCGGACTGGCCGAACTTGGAGGTGACGGATCGGTGGACGCCGTGGTGCTGGAGTTCCTGCGGACCACCCGGGAACTGGTCGCGGCGCAACGTGACGTCGTACTGGGCTACTTGGGCATCGACCCGACTGGCCTGGCCCGGCCGGGCCAGCTTCCCGAGGGGCGGCCGGCGGACTTCGTGCCGCCGCGGCCCCGGGTCGTGTCGGACGACGTGTCGGACTTCGTGCCGCCGCGGCCCCGGGTCGTGTCGGACGACGTGCCGGAC
>NZ_CDXDOR010000167.1:0-9759 GCF_978021225.1 Frankia sp. CeTa3Moorea
TGGCCTGGAGCAGGGGAAGGGTGGCGGCGGGGGTGTCGTGGGTGAGGAGGGTGTGGGGCCAGGTTCGGGCGCGTGCCTGGCTCCACAGGGTGAGGTAGTTTTTCCGGCCGGACTCGGTGAGCTGGCAGGAGCCGCCGGGGTGGTGTTCGAAGTCGGCGTCGGTGAGCTGGCGCTGGTTGAAGGCGGTGAAGACGAGGCGGTCGACGAGCAGGGCGCGGAATTCTTCCATGAGGTCGAGGGCGAGGGCGGGTTTGCCGGGGCGGATGCCGTGGAGGTAGCCGATGTGGGGGTCGAGGCCGACGTGGTCGAGGGCGCCGTGGACGGCGATGCGCAGGATGCCGTAGCCGAAGGACAGGGCGGCGTTGACCGGGTCGGTGGCGGGTCGGCTGGTGCGTCCGGCGGGGGCGGTGACGGTCGCGTGCGGGGTGAGCAGGTGCGGCCATGTGGCGATGTAGCGGCGGGCTGCCTGTCCTTCGACGCCCATGGCCTCGGCGACGTTGGTGGTGTCACGCAGGGTGGGGAGGGCGTCGGCGAGGTGGGCGGCGGTGTCGCGGAGTGCGGTTTGGCGGGTGCCGGTGGCGTCGCGGGCGGCGCGGAGGAGGAGTTGGCGGCTGTTCTGGAGTTTCCCGGCTATGTATGACGTGGCGAGAGTGAGGCGTCGTTCGTCGTCGCGGAAGTGATCGTGTTGGGCGATGCGTAGGTGGGGGTTGCCGCCGGTGGGTCCTTCGACGCGGACGAGGGGGAGAAGGCGGCGGCCTTTGTCGTTGTCGGGATGCCAGATGCGTACGGCGTCGCCGTCGAGGTGCAGGCTGGTTCCGGGTGTTGTGGCGTAGAGGGTGTTGAGGAGCTCAGCCATGCCAGTGTCCTGCGGGTCGTGGGGTGAACAGGTCGTGGGTGCCCGCCGCGGCGTTGGCCAGCTCGGGGAGGCAGTCGTGGTGTAGGGAGCATCGTCGGCAGCGGCGGTCGGCGACGGCCTCGGGGAGGGCCGCGGTGGTGAGGATGTCTCGCATCCGCTCGGCTGCGGTGATGATTCGGGTGGCGAGTGTGTCGGTGAGGTCGACGCGGTGGCGCCGACGGTCGGTGTGGGAAAACACTTCGGCATAGGGGACGTCGAGCGTGAGCATGTCTCGCAGACACAACGCCTGGGCGCCGGCCTGGAGATCGGCCGGCCCGCCGGGGACGTAGGGGCCAACCTTGTGCTCGATCGGGATTGCGCTGGTCGAGCTGATCTCGACGACGTCGCATACCCCGTACAGGCCCAGCCGGTCGCTCCAGACCTGCAGGCCGGTGACCTGCCGGATCCGGTTTCCCTGGGGGGTGGGGACGGCGGGGGACGGTTCGTGGACGTGAGCGTGGGCGACGTTGCCGCGCATCGTCTCGATGTTGTCGGCGAAGACGTTGTCGAGGTGGATCAGTGCGGCCTGGCGGGGGCAGTAGGCGTGGTGTTCCAAGGCGGAGATGGGAAGCCGTCCGGCGTGGGCGTCCCCGCCGGGCCACCAGTCGGAGGGGTTCATCCCAGCACGCGGGTGAGGGCCACGTCGTCGGGCAGGTCGGCGTCATCGACGTCGATCTTGTAGTCGCCGAAGCTGCGCGGTTCACCCGCGGAGATCTTCCGGGCGGTGATGCGGGCGGAGAGGGTGTGGGCCGGTGCGACGCCGAAGGCGTTGTGGTGGCTGAACACGTATAGGCCACGGGTGGCCATCTCGCCGCGGGTCGCGGACCGGTCGTGGTCGAACATGTTGACCAGGGTGCACAGGAACAGGTCGAGGTCGGCGGCGCTGACACCGGTCTGGCGGCCTCGGGGCGCCGAGTAGTGGATCTCTGCCCGGTACAGGCCGTAGGGGACGGTCCACTTGCCGCCCATCTCGGTGCGTTCGCCCTTGTCGATGTCGGCCTGGGTGGTCTGGGTGACCCGGGTGATCGCATGGTCGACGGGCAGGACCGGGTCGAGGGACCGGGCCATGCCGACCTGGATCGGTCCGCGGATCTGCCCCAGCGACTGGGTCTTGCCGGTGGACAGGACCGCGCCGAACAGGCGGATGTCGACGTACCGGTTGGCGAGCCATTCCCGGGCCTTCGCGGCTTTCGCATCGTCGATCTTCTTGCCGAGTTCGAGTCCCTTGACGAGGTAGGACTCTTCCAGTCGGGTGTTCAGCGCGTGGCCGGCTTCGACGAAGATCTGGTAGCGGGTCAGGTCGAGGCCTTCGGCTTCGGCGGCCAGGCCGATGGTGTCGCGGACCTTCCTCTTGATCGCGACGTCGGTGACCAGGCCATGGCCGGTTTCGTCGTCGGTGCGGGGCCGGTTTCCGTTGTCCGGGTCACCGTTGGGGTTGCCGTCGGTGACGTCGAACAGCAGCACCATGTCGTGCTTGACGTTCGGGTCTAGGACGAAGGTCGGCATGGAAGGTCTCCTTGAAGACGCTGGGGGAGTCTCGGGTGAGGTGGGCCGAGCCGGTGGTGGTCTCGAGCCGCTGGGGTGCAGGCCGGTCAGCGCGGCGCGGTGTTTTCGCCGTTCGTCACGTGTCCTGGTTGTCGTCCCTCGGAGGCGTTTCGGGTGCCTCGGTGTGCATGTCCTCCGGATCGATGTCCGCCTGGGCTGTCGTGGCGGCGAGTGCCTTGGCGGCGTTGGCCTCCCGTCCGCGGCGCATCGAGTCGGAGCGGTGGTGGTGGTATCCGAGGACGAACCGTGCCTGTTCGTCGAGCTGTGCGCGTCCCGGCAGGCCAGGGCCCGCGTCGAACATGGCGAATAGGTCGGAGAGCTGCCGGCCGAGGGCGATGGCGGTGTCGGGGCGGCTGCGTCCGATCTTTTTCAGCCAGGGCTGGGCGAGTTTCTGCCCCTGGATGAGGGCGATCTTCGGGTTGGTGATGGCACCGGCCAGGTGGCGGTCGGCGAAGGTGGCGTTGAGCCGGTCTTCTTTGCCGCGGCCGATGCGGGCGGCGTAGTACTGGATCGTTTCGAGCTGCGCGAAGATCCGCCCGGCGAGGTAGGCGGGGTCATGATTGTGGGGGTCGAGCCCTGGTCCGGGCATGGTGGACTGATTCCTCTCTTCCGCGTCTTCCACGCGGTGGGGTCGTCGGCGGACCAGCGCGAGCCGGAGCAACGCGACGCGGGCGTCGTCGATATGGCCGTCGGTCCGGATACGGGTCAGCAGGTGGGAGAACAGCGCGGGCGGCAGCGGCAGTCCTTTGAGCGCGGACTGGAGAAGGTGGCGGCGTACGTTCTCGGGGCGCTGGGCGTTGCCCGCGCCGAACCGGGCGTACTCGCCTGCCTGGCTGTCCCCGCCACGGTTCGCAATCCACCGGCCGGTGGCCAGGTCGAGGCGAGTCAAGGGGAGATAGCCCGCCCGCGAAGTGTCCACGCCGAACGTCTGATGATCAGCGAACCAGGTGCCAATGTTCTTCTCGAGTTGCGTGAGTGGCATGTCGATCCAGTCCCGGATCATCACCCGGGACACGTTGCCGCTGACCGTGACGGAGCAGAACCGGTCGAGATGGCGGATTTTGGCGGGCCCGGTACCGGAGTGGATGCGTGCCACCAGCTTTGTGACTTGCTGCGGGTCGGGTTTCACCAGGGTGTTCGTCAGGTCGAAGTCGCGGCCGAGGGTCCACCAGGTCATCCGACTGTCGCCGCCGGTCATCGCATGATCGGGATCGTCCAGCAGGTACTGCAGGTTCGCGACCGACCGTTGCGCGCAGCCCAGGCAGACCGGCACCGTGGTGAGGTTCTCGCTGAAGTCGTAGGTATGGATGCGCTTGTTCGCCGAGACCAGCGCCGCGGATGCCTGACTGCAACCGGGGACGAGACGGCGCGGTATCTGCTGGGGGAACCGGTCGACCAGGATTCCGACCCGTCCGCACACCAGGCACGTCCCGCTCCGTCCCCCGCCGTCGGTCTTCCCTCCGGCTTTGCGGCGCTGCACCTCCAACTCCCAGCAGGCCCGAAGCGATGGCTCCTCGGTCACCCAGTGGCCGTGCGCGCCGACGAGGAGAATCACCCCCTGTTTCGAGGTCCAGGCAGCTGGCGGGGTCAACGCCGCATACTGCCGGGTGGCGAAGAAGGCAGCGCAGGCCTGGGCGATCGGATCGTCGGGAGCGGCCAGCGACCATCCCCGGATCAAGTCGCCGAACGCCGCGTGGCAGTCCGCGACCCGGTCCGATTTGGATGCGTCGTCGGCCCAACCGAGAACGTACTGGATGTCGTCCGCGCCCAGAAGCGGAGAGATGCCGGCGGCCCGTGCGATGTAGGGAACCGGGCCGATCTCACCGTGCTTCATCTGACGGTCCGCCGGATTACTCAGGTCCACCAGGTCAGGTGAGCCGAGCGTGCCGTCCGAGGTGATACGCAGCCCCCACCGCATGGGCCGCATCTGGAAGAACGGCGGAAGCGCGGCGTCCTCGAAGCCCGGGATGACAGGCCGCTCGAACGCGGCGAGACGTTGCAGCAACATTACGCCACCACCGGGATATCGGCCCGCACGCCATGCTCGGGGATGGTCAACACTCCGGACTCCAGCCGGGCCTGGAACCAGTCGAATCGGGTCGGCTCGCCGTGATGGATGCGGTGCAGCATCAACCCCAGATCTTCCGAGTGGTCGATCGGCGGGGTCTCGTCGGGCGGTCCGAAGTAAGCCGGGAATTCCCGGGTACCCATGCTCGGCTGGTGGAAGCACGCCCCGCGGCTCACCCGCCGACGGAACTGGTCCCGGTAGGCGGCGGTCGTCTTCGTGGCATGCGGCCGCAGCTCCACCTGGGCGTGGAGGCGGTAGGCCACGTCTTTCAGACACACCGCGTTGCGCTGGTCCCGGTTCGCGGCCGTGTCAATCCTCCGATGCCCCGCGGCCGCGTCCATCAGCGACGGCAGGTCATGGGTCTCGTTGCGCCGCAGGGTGAACTTCCTGATCGGCTTCAGGACCTCGATCGCGACCGGCACCCACCGGAACTCCGGTTTCCAGAAGATCGACTCGAGGATCCCCACCGCCGCGGTCGGCGTCATCACGGGATAACTGACCCGCTCGACCCGCAACTCCGGCCGAGTGAACAAACCTCCCTCAGCCCACACCTGAACAACCACCGGCGGATCCCCCGAGGGCGACCGGGAAAACGATGATCCCATCCGCTGCACTCCTCACCTGAAGTAAAAGCCATCAGAAAAAGGCGAAAGATGCACATGATTAAGTGCCGGCTGCTTTCGGTCGCCGATCGCAGCGTCGTGCACACAATCGACGCATCGCGAACTACCCTCGCCGTCGGCGGTGAGGGTACGGCAAGGCGCCGCTACAGGAATTTGCTCGTCGACTTCGACTTCGAACTAGCCAGGGCTCATGCCAACTGCCATCCAATCGACGTGTCCGGCGGGAACGGTTGTGCCCTACGGTCCCGGGCAGGCAGCGGTCCCGGAATCATCTATATCCGAGACTCGCGCCCTGCCCGTGCCACGGGACTCAACCGTTAGAAGCCTCGCCGGCACGCTGGCCTACCGGCGCAGGACGGGTACGTGCGGACCGCCTCGCGCAGTATGGCACAGCCCCTCGGGAGCGGTCACAGGGACCCCCTACACGGTGCCCCTGCACATGGTACGCAACTAAACTTTGGTTGTGTACCAGTGGCACGAGCACGCCGCCAAACCATCAACCGCCTCGGTTACCTGCGATATCTCCTGGTCACGTGGTCTCATGCGACGAACTCCTCGCCGGTGGGGGTGAGGACAAGGCCAGCGTCGTCGTAGCCGCCGCGCCATTCGACGAGGTCGCCGAAGACGGGCTCGCACAGGGCGGCGACGTCAGGCCGGTTCCAGGTGTGCCGCTGGATCTGGACCAGGTAGGGCTGGATACGGCGGATCATCGAGGTGTCCGGCGTGGGACTGGTGCGCAGCTCGGCCAGCAGTTCGCCGACAAGCTCCTTGGCCGGGCCGTAGGGGACTGCGACCGGGATCGTGTCCTTGTCGATCATTCGGAAGGCCCGCGATCGGTCCCGCTCGTCGCTGTTACCCACGTCGCGCAGCGGTCCATCGGTCACCGCCTGGAAGTCGAGCCGGGACCTGCTCTGCTGCACGGCGGCACCCCGACTCGCGAGCCCGCTCACGACCGGCTGGCGGAAGTAGCTGGTGTAGTAGTCGCGCAATGCGTCGAGATCGTCCGGGTCGGCCAGACCCGGGCCGATCCGCTCTCGAGTGAGCCGGACCGGCAGCTTGTAGGCGGACGGGTTCCCGCTGTCGGACGAGTCGAACACGACGACGAGACCGCCCTCCCTGCCCAGGTTGCCCTCGCGGTTCGCGCGGCCGGCGGCCTGCTGCAGCGAGTTGGCGGGAGCCAACGCCCGGAACACGAGGGGGAAGTCGAGGTCCACCCCGGATTCGATCAACTGCGTGCTGACGAGCCGGACCGGCTTCCCGTTCGCCAGCCGCTCGCGCACCTCCCTGAGAACCTGCCGGCGGTGCGCCGGACACATCGCCGTCGACAGATGCAACACCGACACCTCCGCCGGCACCTGTGCCGCGAGAAGCTCCCGCATCCGACGGGCATCGATGATCGTGTTCACCACGGTCAGCGACTGGTCCCGCCCCTCGGGCCCCGGGAGAGCAACGCGATCAGCCACCTGCTCCAGCGTCGGTTTCGGATCGGTCCACCACTCGTAGCGCACCCGCCGCAACGCGTCGTACAGCCGCTTCGGCTCGGCGATCATCTCAACTGGGCGGATGTTCTTCAGGGGACCAAGCGACCACAGATCTGGCTGGGTCGCCGACGCCAGGAGAACGGTCGTCCCGAACTGGACGGTCAGCAGCCGCAGCGCGTCCACAATCGGTACCAGCAGGGCCGGCGGCAGCGCCTGCACCTCATCCAGCACGATCACCGCGTTCGCCAGCCGATGCACCTTCCGCATCGCCGCCGGCTTGCGACCGAACAAGGACTCGAACAGCTGCACCGTCGTCGTCACCACGAACGGCGCGTCCCAGTTTTCCGCGGCCAGCCGGACCCACCGCCGCCCGGGACTGTTCTCGTCCACCGTAACCTGGGAATGCTGCTCCAGCACGACCGGTTCACCGCCGTCCGACCCCTCCGGATCCAACAGGCTGCGGTACACCGCCGCGTTCTGCTCGGTGATGGTGATGAACGGCACCGCCACGATCACCCGCGACTTGCCGTGCTCCAACGCATGCCGCACCCCGAACGCGGCCATCGCCATCGTCTTGCCCGCCCCCGTCGGCGCCGGCAACCGAAAGAACCCACCCGGCACCGACGCCGCCGCGACGGAGGCCTCGAACACCTCCTCCCGCCATCGATCAACATCCGAAGCAGGCCGGCCCGCCAACAACCGTTTACGCCGGTCGACGAAGCGGTCCCACAACATCGCCATATCCGCCGGCGCCGCGACCCGAGGTCGCCCACCGGTACGGTGCGCCGCCGTGTCCAGCCCATCGGCGTCGACCAGCGCGGAGAACAGGAAGCGCACCAGCATGTCGCGCTCGACCTGCTCGTGACATCCGCCAGGCAGCGGCACTCCCGAAGCGTCGAACAGGTCCGGGAGCAAGGGCCGCAAGGCCGTCTCCGCCTCGTCCCGGGCGCGAAGCTCCTCCGCCGTCGCGTCATCGACCTCGTCCGCGACGAACGAAGGACTGGCCAGACCACCGTGATGTCCATGCAACGCCAACCCGAGCAGATCTGCCCCATGACGACGAGCCAGCACCACCCCGAGCGACTTGTGCTCGAAGCCGACCCGGCCTCCCGTCGCCTCCACCCGCAGAAGATGTTCCTGCCAAGCGCAAGACGCTTTTCCCACGTCATGCCCCAAGCCCAGGAAGCGACCCGCGGGCCCGGCTCCGAACACCGACGCGAACCGTTCCGTCAGCGCGCCTGTGCCCTCCAGATGATCGATCAGCCGATGCCGAACACCGTCCGAGTTCGCGCTATGCGCCCACACTCCGAACCCCCGTCCCTGCACTCCGCCTTCAACAACTCTCCGTAGTTGATCGGCGTCGTGGTCTCGTGGGGGACATCTAAGCCGACAGGTCCGACAAAAATCCGTACAGGGGGACGACCGGGGCACCGTCAGCCGAGAAACGAGGGCTCATCGCCAGTGCCCCTGCAACGCCGTCGAGGGCGTCACGCCCTGCCTCACGATGTGCGGAACTACCCCGAATCCAGGGCCGTCCGAAGAAGGAATCCGAATAAGAAATCGGTGCAAACCAGGTAGAAACGGTGCCAGGAGGATGATGATCGATCATGCTGTAAGGCATCCTGCCTGTACCGGCTGAGACAGCGCTGCGGCTCGCCTCCGGCGAAGGTCACAACGAGGGTGTCTCGCGGAAGACCAAGGTGACGTCGACGTCGCCGAAGTGCTCGGCGAAGACGGCGCTGGCCGGCATGGACGCGAGGGCGGCGGCTACCTGTTCGACTGTCGCCTCGGGCGAGACGGACAGCCCGATGTCGACCGCCGGCGGGTGCACGATGCGGGTCACCGTGACGAACTCCGACGCGTGCTGTGGACTGGGGGGTGGCTCGGATGGTCGAACGGTGGTCATACTGCGGCCTCCTTGCGGATCCGTCGCGGGTGTCCCGCCTCGATCGTCGGCACGGGGCGGAGTCGCCTCTCGGCGCAACGGGTTGTAGCGCTGCAATCAAAGTATGCGCCCTGAGGTTGTAGCGCTGCAACTAGCTAGTGTTGATCCGTGGCGGATGAGACCATGACGAGCAGTGACATCGCGTCGTTGCTTGGGATCTCCCAGACCGCCGTCAACAAGATGATCTTGAAGGCGTCCGACTTCCCGACGCCCGTTATCGCGCGACCGAACTTCCGGGCCTGGCGGCGCCCTGAGGTCGAGGCATGGTTACGGCAGCACCGCCCCGGTGCGCTCGACGGCCAGTAGAACTCCGCCAGGAAGGGCCTCGCCGCCGTAGCCGACGCCTGCGACGCTCGGCAATGCCGATATCCCAGTCGCTGAACTCACCCAGGGTCAGGTTCCTTTCCCTCGACGCCACCCCGGAGAATTCTCTACCAGGGCACGGCGTGCCCGGAGCCCCTCGCCCCTGGTTCGATGGGCGGCCTCATGGGTCCTGGGAGCTTGCGCGTAGCGCAAGCTCCATATGTGCCGTCGGAGGTGGGTGACGCCGGGTGCCGTTCTGTCCATCGTCCGGCGGGTTGTTTTCCCCGGGGGGAGTGGGGGTTCGGGGGCGCATTTGTGTGCCGCGTCCTGCCGATTTTCTGGTCGTGGTCTCGGGCGGGTTGCTTTGGAGCTGGATTCTCCCGGAATCATTGTCTGATCTTTGTCGGAGTCGATCGTAGCCTGGAAGGGAAGGACGCCGGCAGAACAGACGGCACGGGGCGTACTGGAATAGCTGCGGGCATGGTGAAGGGCCGGCGCCGCTGGGTGGCGGCGCCGGCCTGGCGCGGGGTGCGGTGGGGTTAGCTGCCGAGAGCGGGCCGCTGGGTGGGGGTCAGGCGGGTGCCGCCGAGGTCGGCGCGTTCGCCGGTGTGGTAGCCGTCGCGGCCGCCGGAGCCGGAGAGCTGGCGGGCTCGTCCCTTGCGCAGCCGGGGGTAGGTGTGGGTGAGGTGGCGTTGGACGAGGGTGGCGCGGTCGGCGAGGACGAGGGCGGTCGACGGTCCGGTGCTGGTGGTGTCTTCGCGCAGGGCGCGGGCTTTCGCGGCGGCTTCGGCGGCAGTGAGCCGTTTGTAGACGGCGACGGCGAAGCCGGCGAGCCAGGAGCGGCGGAAGGCGCGCGGGTTTTCCCCGGTGGGGATGCGGGCGGCGGCGAGGCCGTAGGA
>NZ_CDXDOR010000168.1:0-9729 GCF_978021225.1 Frankia sp. CeTa3Moorea
CAACAAGCCACCCCCGCCCGCGTTCCCCAGCCTCGAACCCCTCCTCGGCCCCGACAGCCCACTCGTGGACGCCGCCAGCCGGGCCGGATTCGACACCGGTCCCCGACCCGGTACCTTCCAGTCCTGCACCGCCCGCAACCGACTCGACTACATCCTGCTCTCCCCCGACCTCGCCGACCGGATGACCGGCGGGCAGATCGTCCGCACCGGCCTGTGGGGCGACCCCGACAACAAACACCCATCCGCCCAGTGGGCGATCCACCCCAAGATCACCCGAGCCGGACAGGCTGCCTCCGATCATGCCGCCCTTTACGTCGACCTCGATATCTAAAACACCGCGGTATCTAGAACACCCAGGCAACGCTCTGTTGTGCCGCTGAGCGGACGCCTGCCCCGCCGCCCGATCTGACCCGCCCCCGAACCATCCGGACAATCACGCAAGGACCACCTGGGGGCGACGAGGAATGATCTGGATCATCTGTACTGAAGGTTGCGGAACAAGCCTCCTCGTAGGCGCCCTACCAGGCAAAGAAGGCCGAAGGCCAGGTCCGCCTGACCGCGCGGCGGCCAAATTGTGGGAAGCAAGGCACGGTCCAAGTACCGCAGACCGCGCTCAGGTCCCCACAACTCACCGGCCGACGGCCGTCCGACGGATTGTGGCCACTGGGTGAGACGGTCGTCGGAGGTGTCGGCCTCGAGGAGGCGGTTCGTGGGACGGCCGCCGTGGCGAACCCGGTCCGGAATCCCCGACGTCCTCGATCCGAGGAACATGTTCGGCGACAAGGGTTACCTTGGCACCGGAACTGCCACACCGTAATGGTAAAGGTGCAAGTCGAAGGTGGTTTGCGTGGCTGGCTTCGGGGTGATTTTGCAGCGGTCCGCCGGTACTGCATCATCGCAGGCCAGAGCCTTGATCGACAAGGCCCCCGATCGTCGGCCTGGGGACGTCGACCTGAGGACAAGAAGAGCACGAGGAGGACCATGCGGCACGAGCACCGGACCCCGGTCGACGTTCTTGCGCTACTGGTACGGGACGGCCGCCTGCTCCTGACGAAACGCGCGGGAGGCATCTACGGAAGCGGCTGCTGGGCGCTGCCCAGCGGACGGATCGAGCCCGCCGAGGACGTCGTGACCGCGATGATCCGGGAGCTCGACGAGGAGCTCGGTATCGGGGTCGAACCCGAGGATGTCGCTTTCGCGGGTGTCACGCATGCCCTTCCGCCGGACAGCGACGCTCGTATCGGTTTCGGCTTCCTGGTGTCGCGGTGGAGCGGCGAGCCCACCAATCGGGAGCCGGCCACCTGCTCCGCCCTCGCCTGGCACCCACCGGACGATCTGCCGGCCGACACGCTGGCGTACAGCAGGGAGATCATCCGTCTGCATCTGCGGGCGGAGCCGTTCTCCCGGTTCGGCTGGCCGCCGAGCCGGGGAGCGGGCGCACGATCGCGGCAGGCTTTCTCAGCTATCCGGTCCCGCGACCGGTCCACGGGTCCCCCGCCAGACCGAGCTGGCTGATCCAGGTCTGGTAACAGCCGCGGTCGGCGAGCCGGGTCCAGTCGCCGCCCCGCGGCCCCACCACCCCATGGCCATACGGACCCATGGCCGTACGGACACCGCACCCGCAGAATGCGCATGGCAGCGGCGTGGATGCAACATGCAACACAACCTTCACGGTTGTCGACCGATAGCGATGAAGATGCTACTTTCAGTTCTCACCTTGGGTGAGAGGGGAGAGGGTGACGATCATCGCCATCACGCCGCATCGAACGCCCGTACGTACCACCGTCGCGATGATCAGCATCCTCGTTCTCACCACCGTCCTGATCGGCACCGGCCTGGCCGGATCCGCCGTGGCCGGCACCTGCCCGACGGCCGAGTCCAGTGACGTAGGGAAGACGGGGAAGATCGAGAAAACCGAAAAAATCGAGAAAAACTGTCCCGATGGGGACGATGCGCCGCCGTTCGGCTTTCTCGATCTCGTCGACGCCTCCCCCACCGGCATCCGTGTCGCCGGCTGGGCCATCGACCCGGGGGACCTCACCCGCCCCCTGGCCGTAACGATCATTCTGGACGACGTCGCCACCGCCACCGTCATCGCCGACCGCTCCCGTCCCGACGTCGCCCGGGCCCACCCGGGCGCCGGCCCCGACCACGGCTTCGACACCACCGTGGCCGCCGCACCCGGCACCCACACCGTCTGCACCGCCGCGGTGGACATCGGCCCGCTCGGCTCCTTCCACCGGCAGAGCCTCGGCTGCACCACCGCGACCGTGGACGCGCCCGCCGTCGACCACACGCCCCTCGGCTACCTCGACCTCGCGACGCCCAACCCGTGGATCACCGCCGGCTGGAGCAGCGTCCGCGTCGCCGGCTGGGCCTACGACCCCGACGCCCCCGCCGACCCCCTCACCGTCACGGTCACTCTCGACGGTGCCACCGCCGCCACCGCCACCGCGGACACCTCCCGACCGGACGTCGCCCGCTTCTACCCCGACGCCGGCTCCAACCACGGCTTCGAGACCACCGTCATCACCAGCGCCGTCCCGCACACGGTGTGCGCCTACGCCACGAACGCCGGGCCCGACGGCCCCATCCGGCATCAGCTCGGCTGTGCCACCGTCTCCTGGCTCCCCTGACCGCTGCTGGTCCCCCTGACCGCATACACGGCACACTGACCGCACGCACAGCACACCAGCATGCCCCACGGGGACCGCACCCGGACCCGTCCAGTCATCCTGGCAGCCCATAAAACTTGACAGGGTTACATGGCGCTGTTTATCTCTGCATATTCGTGTGATGGAAGCCGGTGTGATTCCGGCATGGTCGCGCCACTGTGACCGGCCCGTCCGTCCTGGACGGTCTCGGAAGTCAGACCCATTACCCGAACCCGTCCTACCCGTGGAACGCGTGATTCCAGTGGAGGTTCTCCTCATGGCGCACCCCGCCGTCTCCCCCGCACCGCTCGCCCAGCCGGCACTGCCGACCCTGCCGACCATCCCGCTGCGTGAGCTGGTGCCCTTCCTGCTCTTCGGCGGGCTGCTGGCGCTGCTCGGGCTGTACTTCGTCGGCGCCGAGCAGGGCGCGCTGTCAATCTTCGGCGGGAACTACGTCCACGAGTTCGTGCACGACGCCCGCCACCTGCTCGGCTTCCCCTGCCACTGACGCCACTGACGCCTCCTCCCGCTCTGTTCCAGCAAGGAGACGCTGTGGCACGAACACTGTTGATCCGTGGCATGCTCGTCGGTCTGGTCGCCGGCGTGCTCGCCTTCATCGTCGCGAAAACCCTCGGCGAGAGCCAGATCGGTCACGCGATCACCTTCGAGTCGGCGGGCGAGAGCTCCACTCATGCGCACGAGGCGGTGGGTCTCGCCGCTCACGCGCACGCGCACGAGGAGTCCGAGCCGGTGTCCCGGACCGTGCAGTCGACGCTCGGTCTGTTCACCGGTCTGCTGCTCTTCTCCGTCGCCATCGGCGGCATGTTCGCCCTGGCGTATGCGTGCGTGCAGGGCCGCCTAGGCGCCCTCGGACCCCGGGGGACGGCCGCCCTGGTCGCCCTCGCCGGGTTCACCGCGGTCTACCTCCTGCCCGATCTGAAGTACCCGGCGAATCCCCCCGCGATCGGCAATCCCGACACGATCGGCCGGCGGACCGTCCTGTACTTCCTCATGATCCTGATCTCGGTGATCGTCGTGGTCGGGACGGGTGTGGCCGCGCGGCGGCTCACCGGTCGGCTCGGCGGCTGGAACGCGACGATCGCCGCCGTCGTCGGCGGGCTGGTGGTCCTGGGCGTCGTCTACGCCGTCCTGCCCCGCGTGCACGAGACGCCGGAGGGCTTCCCCGCCGACGTGCTGTGGCGGTTCCGGATCGCCTCGCTCGCCATCCAGGCGACCGTCTGGGCCGCCATCGGCCTGCTGTTCGGCGCGTTGACCGAACGCGCGTTCCGACGTGCCGCGGCCCCCACCAGCGCGATCGGTGCGATCGGTGCGATCGGTGCGGCTGGCCCTGGTTAGTTGCGCGCCGACCGCGGCCCTGCGGGCCGCCCGGTTCCCTGTCGACGAACCTCTCGACGCCGACGGGCTGCGCCGAGCCGTCGGCGCCGCCGAGGCGGTCGCGGCCGGCGCGCTTCCCGCGACGGGACGGGTGCTCTGCGATGGATCCGCGCGGGCCTGTCAGACCGCCGCCGCCCTGGGCCTCGGTGCCCGCAAGGGGGATGTCACCATCCCCCGGGCCCCGGGCCCACCCGTCGTCCCCGAGGTGGATCCGGCCCTGCGCGACCTGGACGTCGGGACGTGGCGGGGGCGCAGCCTGGACGAGATTCCCCCGGACGAACTGCGCCGGTGGCACAGCGATCCGGCGGTGGCCCCGCCGGGCGGCGAATCCCTACTGAGCTTGCTCAGCCGCGTCGAGAACTGGCTGGCCCGGCGAAGCACCGAACTGGGCCACATCATCGCGGTGACCCATCCGGCGGTCATCCGGGGCGTGCTCGTGGCCGCCCTGCGCTGCCCGGTCGAGATGTTCTGGCGGATCGACGTCGCCCCGTTGACGGCGACCCTCCTGCACCGTCGGATCGGCGCGGGCGGTCATGACGGCACGACCGGCACTCAGCCGAAAACGGAGGGTGCCGCGACCGGAACCAGGACCGCGACCAGGACCGGAACCGACTGGACCTTGACGCACGTCTGCCGCCCGCTCTAGCGAGATCCACCAGATCCGGCGTCCGCCGGCGTCGGCGTCAGGGTGTCGTGGCCAGCACGCCCGGATGCCGACAAATTTTTTAAATATTAAGAATTGTCAAGTTAGATCAGTTTCCCGGCCCGGCCGCGAGGCTGCCGCGGCCCCTTGACGCGCGGCACCGTCCGGATGGAATCATGGCCGTGGGCCCGAACCCCCAGATGGCCCCAGGTGAGAGGCGGTCGGGTGGGTAAGCACGCGAAACCGGTAGCCTGCCCGACCTGCAACGGCAGCGGGAAGATCACCGTGACCAGCGACGGCAAGAACGAGACCGTCTCCTGCGGCGTGTGCAAGGGCTCAGGGAAGGCGTGAGCGTCCGCCGGGTAAACCGCGAGGACTTCATCCCGGATGAAATCTGGGTCCGGGACGAGGACGGGTTCTTCTTGGTCCCGCTCCGGCGCCAGGATGATCCACAGCGGTGGTCGAAGCTGTGCCGCGGCGACGACGGGATCACGACGCAGGTCGACGACGGGACGGGCAGGTACGACGGTAGGGGCGTCATACCGACCAGTTCCAGCAGCGCGCCGTGGGTCATGGCCCGGATGCTTGACCTCCTCGATGTGCGGGACGGGATGAACGTCCTCGAGATCGGTACCGGGACCGGCTATAACGCGGCGCTGCTCGCCGAGCGGACCCCGACCGGCCAGATCACCACCATCGAGATCGATCCGGGAATCGCGGGGCATGCCCGCGCGGCCCTCGCCAGAATCGGCCGTCCGGTGACGGTGGTCGTCGGGGACGGCGCGGCGGGGTTTCCCGGTCGGGCTCCCTACGACCGGATCATCGCCACAGCGTCGGTGGTTACCGTTCCCTACCCCTGGATCATGCAGACCCGGCCGGGCGGGCGGATCGTGCTGCCGTTCACGAGCGAGTTCGGTGGGGCGCTGCTGTCATTGACCGTTGCGGACGGCACCGCCTCGGGCCATTTTCATGATGAGGCGGGTTTCATGCGGCTGCGCGGCCAGCGGGCCGACAAACCCGTCTGGTGGCTCGGCGAGGACGACGCCGATGTCAGAACAACCTGCCGGTATCTGGATGAGCCCTTCGGGGACGCCGCGGCCGGATTCGCGGTCGGCCTGTGGCTGCCCGGCTGCACCACCGGGCAGATCGAGGAAGGCGGCCCAGCGAAAACACTTCTGCTGTCCCACGCGGCGTCACAGTCGTGGGCGTCACTGACCGCCGGGTCGGACGGGCAGTCGGACGGGCACGAGGTCACCCAGTATGGGCCACGACGGTTGTGGGACGAACTCGAAATGGCCTACGACTGGTGGGTGAACGCAGGGCGGCCGTCTTGCACCCGCTTCGGGCTCACCGTCACCCCCGACGGTCAGACATCCTGGCTGGACTACCCGGAGCGGGTCATCCCGGCCTCCTGACCCCCGCGGACGAACCGCGCGACGGCGAACCGGCGCGACGGCGAATTACCGAGGATTGGTAACGGTCTCCGGCCTTGAGACCGCGCCCAACCCTCGGCAACTCTCTGTCATCCAACGATCGACGTCATCCAACGATCGACGTCGCCGACCATCGGTGCATCTCCGGGGTCAGCACCTCGGATCCCTGATCCCGGGCCCCGGGCGATCGGCGGCCCTTCACCGCTGCGGCATTACCGCGGCAGGCTGAGCCACCGGGCCCGCCGGCCGGCGGGCGGCGGTTGCTCGTCGGCAGGACCCGCGCCGACCGCGACCATGGGTGCGGGCACCCGCACCGGTACGTCCCACCGGCGACGCGGGCCGGTCCCGATGACCGCCGTCGGCAACGCGTCCATCGGGTCGACGAACCGGCCGGTCGACTCCTCAAGCACCCAAATGCGCGCGTCGGCGATGTCGAAGTACAGGCCGACGAGTTCTAGCGTGCCGCGTGCCAGGGCACGGCGCACGGCCGGATGCGCGCGCAGGTTCTCCAGCTGCTGCGCCACGTTGGCGCGGCCCAGCCTTTCCACCGGGAGCAGATCCTCCGTGCCGGCAGGGGGCGTCCGCTCAAGCGAGGCGGCGGCGTGCGACAGCCAGCCCGCCAGGGCCGAGTCGGGTGCGCCGTCAAGCGCGCCGGACAGCAACGCCTGCATGGCGCCACAGCTGGAATGGCCGCACACCACGAGCGAGGGCACCCGCAGGACGTCGACGGCGTAGTCCAGCGCGGCGGTCACCGACAGGTCGCCACCGCGTCGCAAGGGCGCGTCCGGGTCGGAGCCGGCGGGGTCGTCCACCGGGACGATGTTCCCGACATTACGAATCGTGAACAGGTCACCGGGACCGCTACTGGTGATGATGTTGGGAACAATGCGGGAGTCGGCGCAGGTGAGGAACAGGGCGCCGGGCTGCTGTCCCCCGGCGAGCTCGTCGAAGGTGCCCCGCAGGAGCGGGGCGGCCCGCCGGTGGAACTCGTTCACCCCGAGCAGCATTGTGCTGACGTGCTGGACCGTCAGGTCGGGGGAGGCCTGTGCCGGCACCGACACCGCCGGGGCCGACGCCGCCGGGTCCGGGTCCGGGTCCGGGTGGATCGCCGGCGGAACGACGCCGCCGGGCTGGGAATCCGAGGACCGCGACCCCGATGAATGGGAATCCGACGGTGGGGAATCCGACGACCGCGACCCCGACGAATGGGAACCCGACGGTGACGACGCGAGTTCCAGTTCCTGCCACTGCGACCAGGGCGCGAACCAGCGCGGGAGGTGCGGGACGACGGTGCGGCGCCGCTGCTCCGCGACCTCGGCCGGCCGGCGGAACCAGACCTGGCCGATCTCGTCGACGCTCACCGTTCCGCCGGACGCCTCGTGGTTCGCACACCAGCCACGCAGATGCTCATAGGCGGCGTGGTCAAGGTAGTCGACGATGAGTTCGATCGAGACAGGGGCACCGACGGGGATACGGCCCAGGATCCGCGCGAGGCGGGGCAGGGACAGGAAGCTCAGTGTCCCCTCGACTTCTACCTGCCAGAGCTCGCCGGTGCGGACCAGCCGGACACTCGACCACAGCACCCGGCGCAGGACCAGGGCGAGCGCGGTGAGCAGACCCAGGGCGACACCCTGCAGGAGGTCGAGGGCGACGACACCGACGATTGTCACCAGGTAGACGGGCAGCTCCCCGTGCCGGCGGACGTGGCGCAGATGCGCGACGTTGACCAGCCGCACACCGACGACGACGAGCAGGCCGGCGAGGGCGGACAGCGGGATCCACTCCACGGCACGGCCCAGGAATACGGCGAACAGCAGCACCCAGATGCCGTGCAGGACGGCAGACTTCCGGGTACGCCCACCGGAAGCGACGTTGGTGGAGCTGCGCACGATCACCCCGGTGATCGGCAGCCCGCCGACCAGGCCCGAGACGAGGTTCGCCGAGCCCTGCCCGAGCAGCTCGCGGTCGAGGTCGACGCGCGGCCCCCGCCAGCCTCGGGTGGTGGCAAGCTGGTCCACCGCGACGGCCGAGAGCAGGGACTCGACGCTGGCGACGATGGCCACGGTGACGATGCCCAGCGCGATGCCGGACCAGTCTCCGCGCGGGAGGCCCGGCAGGGCGACCGCGTCGAACAGGGACGAGGGCAGGTTGACCCTGGGCAGGTCGAAGCCCGCGACGGCGGCGAGCAGGGTGCCCGTCACGACCGCCGCGAGATAGGCGGGGATGGCTCGGATGGCGTTCGGCAGCCTCTTCGGCAAGCGGGGCCAGAGCAGGATCGTGGCGATGGTGACGAAGCCGACGAGGGTCGCGGAAACGTGCGGATCGACGATCGCCTCGGGCACTGCCGCGACGTTGTCCCAGGCGTGGCTCTCGGCCTGTCCGCCCAGCACCACGTGGAACTGGCCGAGGACGATCGTCAGCCCGATGCCGCCGAGCATCCCGTGGACGATGGCCGGCGAGACGGCCAGAGAGGCGCGGGCGACCCGGCAGAGCCCGAACAGGATCTGCAGGATCCCGGCCCCCACGGTGATCAGGCAGGTGACGCGCCACCCGTAGGTGTGGACGAGGTCGGCGACGATGACGGTCAGCCCGGCGGCCGGCCCGCTCACCTGCAACGGCGCACCGCCGAGGGCGCCGGCGACGACGCCACCGATCACCGCGGCGAGGAGACCCGCGGCGACCGGCGCCCCCGAGGCGACGGCGATGCCCAACGACAGGGGCAACGCCACGACGAACACGACCAGGGAGGCCTGGAGATCGGGGCGCAGGGGGCTGTGGTCACCCTGGGCCCGGCGCACGTGCTTGGCGGTGGACCCGGGCATGGGCGGCGAATGGCTGTGCCGGGACGGTGACGGCGGGGAAACCGAAGCGGTCATGGCATCCTCCTTGAGTTCGATGCGGCAGGACGGGTGTCTCGTCGGAGATCGACCCCGAGGTATCACCGTTGGGGACGGTTTGCCGGCGCCCGTCGGACACCGCGGTCCGACCACATCCGACGTCCATCCTGGACCCGCGGAAACAGAAAGTGACTGATGATGCACAGATCTCAACGCACGAGTCCACAGCTGAGTTTCCCTCTGTGACAGACGCCCCATTTATGAGTGACACTGGACACCTTCTGTGGCATCTGCTCCCAGGCTCGGAGCAGCGGCGCGACGGCGGCCCTGGAGCACGGCCGGACGGGCGGGTATCACGTTCGGGCGGGTATCACGTTCGGGCGGGTATCACGTTCGGGCTCGATGCCCGGCAGCGGCACGATCGTGCGTGGCCGGCTGCCGCCGGGTGGGGTGCCCATCGACGGTCCGGATGGGCGAGGTTCTCCGGATGGAACCCGAATGGAAGAGGTGCACGGTGAGCACGGACAGCTCCGACGCGATGATCGTCGGGGCCGGTCCAAACGGGCTGACCGCCGCCCTGACGCTGGCCGAGGCCGGCTGGCGGGTGCTCGTCCGGGAGGCCGCGGGCACTCCCGGTGGTGGGCTGCGCACAGAAGAGCTGACGCTGTCCGGCTTCCGGCACGACGTGTGCGCAACCGTCCTGCCGCTCGCGCTCGCCTCCCCCGCGCTGCGCGCCTTCGGCACAGGCCCGACGTCCTCCGCAGACC
>NZ_CDXDOR010000169.1:0-9184 GCF_978021225.1 Frankia sp. CeTa3Moorea
CGCCCCCACCGAGACCGGGCCCCCGGTCGACGGCTCCGGTGGCCTCGTAGCCGCCGAAGACGTAGCCGCCGAAGACGTAGCCGCCCAGGACGCCCGCTGGGCCCGACCAGCACTGGTCACCCTGCTGGTGGGCACAGGTGTGCTCTACCTGTGGGGCCTCGGCGCGTCGGGATGGGCGAACGCGTTCTACTCGGCCGCGGTCCAGGCCGGCTCGGTGAGCTGGAAGGCGTTCTTCTACGGTTCCTCGGACGCTGCCAACTCAATCACGGTCGACAAGCCGCCGGCCTCCCTGTGGGTCATGGCGCTGTCCGTCCGGATCTTCGGCCTGAGCGCCTGGAGCATCCTCGTGCCCCAGGCGCTGATGGGTGTCGCCACCGTCGGCCTGCTCTACCAGACCGTGCGGCGGCAATTCTCCGCCGGTGCGGGCCTGCTCGCCGGCGCGGTGCTGGCCCTGACCCCGGTCGCGGCCCTGATGTTCCGGTTCAACAACCCGGACGCCCTGCTCGTGCTGCTCCTGGTCGCCGCGGCCTACGCGACGTTGCGGGCGATCGAGCAGGCGAGCACCCGCTGGCTGGTGTTCGCCGGGATCCTGGTCAGCTTCGCCTTCCTGACGAAGCTGCTGCAGGCACTGCTCGTCGTCCCTGTCTTCGCACTGGTGTACCTGGTGACCGCGCCGACCTCGTTCTGGCGGCGCGTCCGGCAAACCCTGGCCGCGGGGCTCGGACTGCTGATCCCCGCCGGCCTCTTCATCGCGATCGTGGAGCTCGTCCCGGCGTCCTCCCGCCCCTACATCGGGGGTTCACAGCACAACAGCCTGCTGGAGCTCACCCTCGGCTACAACGGGCTCGGCCGACTTACCGGCAACGAGACCGGCAGCGTCGGCGGTGGCCGGATGGGCGGCCTGCCGGAATTCATCGGGAACGGCGCGGCAGGCGCCGTTCCCGGCGGCGGCACGGTCGTCTTCGGTCCCGGGGGTCCGGGCGGCCGCGGGGGCGGCATGTGGGGCCAGGCCGGTTGGACCCGCATGTTCGGCTCGGAGGTCGGCGGTCAGATCTCCTGGCTGCTCCCGACGGCACTGATCCTGCTCGTCGCCGGACTGTGGATCACCCGGCGCACCCCGCGGACGGACCGCGCCCGCGCCGCCTTCCTCCTCTGGGGCGGCTGGCTGCTCGTCACCGGCATCGTCTTCAGCCAGATGAAGGGCATCTTCCACGCCTACTACACGGTGGCGCTCGCCCCGGCGGTCGGCGCCCTGGTGGGGATGGGCTGCGCGCTGCTCTGGCGTCATCGCCGGCATCCCGCCGCCGCCGTGGTCTCGGCCGCCACGATGGCTGCCACCACCGCCTGGTGCTACACCCTGTTGAACCGCACCCCCCAGTGGCATCCGTGGATCCGGTACGCCGTGCTCGTCGCCGGTATCATCGCGGCGCTCGGGTTCCTCGCAGCCATCCGACTGCCGCGGCGGGCCGCGCTCGGCGTCGCCGCCGTGGCGCTGGTCGCCGGGCTCCTCGGACCCGGCTCGTACGCCATCGCCACCGCGGCGACCCCGCACACCGGCTCGATCCCGGCGGCGGGTCCCGCCGGCGCCGGCTTCGGCGGGCCGGGTGGCGGCCGCATGGGCCAGGGCGGCCTGCAGGCCGGCCGTCAGCAGGGCTTCCCGCCGCAGGGCATGGGCCAGGGCGGCCCGCAGGCTGGCCCACAGGGTGGTGGAATCTTCCCCGGTGGGGCCTTCCCCGGCGGTGGGCAGCAGATGCCCGGCGGCCAGGGCGGGATGCCCGGCCAGGCCGGTGGTGGTGCCGGAACCGGAACCAGCGCGCTGGGGAACGGGATCCTCGGCGGGCAGGAGACCCGGGGCGGTGGCCCGGGCGGTCTACTCAGCACCGTCACTCCCAGCGACGCGATCGTGAAGCTGCTCAGGCAGAACGCGGACTCCTACACCTGGGTCGCCGCCGCGGTCGGCTCGAATAGCGCAGCCGGATACCAGCTCGCGACCCAGGACCCGGTCATGCCGGTCGGCGGGTTCAACGGGAGCGACCCCTCGCCCACCCCGGCACAGTTCAAGCAGTACGTCGCCGAAGGAAAGATCCACTACTTCATCGGCGGCGGCGGTTTCGGTCAGGCCAACGGCGGTAGCTCGTCCTCACGGGAGATCTCCAGCTGGGTGACGGAGAACTTCACCTCGAAGACGGTCGACGGCGTGACCCTCTACGACCTGACCGCACCGAAGACCGGCGCCACCGCCGGCTCCACGACGGGCACCGGCGTCACTACCTGACACCGCTCCGCACCACAACCGCAATCGCCGAGGCGATCCTCAGCCCGGCCGACGCTCACAGCAGGCGCACAGCATCGGCACACGAGCGGCACAGCTCCCGAACCGAGGGTGGAGAGCATGACGATGACGCGGATGCCTTCCTCGACGACCGTGATCTCCGGGATGACCGGGATGACCGGGACCTTCGAGACGACCGGGAGCACCGGAGAGAGCATTCCCGTTCAACATCATCAGCCTAGATGGCTCGGGCCGGACGGCGGCCGTCCGCGCCCGATGCTGGACGTCGTCATCCCCGTGTACAACGAGGAGAACGACCTCGCTCCCTGCGTCCGACGGCTGTACGCCCACCTGACCGGGACGTTCCCGTACCCCTTTCAGATCACGATCGCCGACAACGCCAGCACCGACGGCACCGTGGCCATCGCCCAGGCGTTGGAGAAGGAGCTCCCCGAGGTCGCCGCGATCCACCTCGAAGCCAAGGGCCGCGGCCGGGCACTGCGGGCGGCTTGGGGCATCTCGCCCGCACCGGTGCTCGCCTACATGGACGTCGACCTGTCGACCGGCCTCGCCGCGCTGCTGCCCCTGGTGGCCCCGCTCATCAGCGGCCACTCGGATCTCGCGATCGGCACCCGGCTCTCCCCCGCCTCCCGGGTCGTGCGGGGACCGCGCCGGGAGATGATCTCCCGCTGCTACAACCTGATCCTCCGCAGGACCCTGGCGGCCCGGTTCTCCGACGCGCAGTGCGGCTTCAAGGCGATCCGCGCCGACGCCGCGGCGGGCCTGCTGCCCTTGGTGGAAGACAGCGGCTGGTTCTTCGACACCGAACTGCTCGTCCTGGCCGAACGGGCCGGAATGCGCATCCACGAGATCCCGGTCGACTGGATCGATGATCCGGACAGCCGCGTCGACGTGCTCGCCACGGCCATCGCTGACCTGAAGGGTGTGGTCCGCCTCTTGCGGGCGTTCGGCAGCGGAAAGCTGCCGCTCGCCAGGCTGCACCAGGAGTTCGGCCGAGGCCCGCTCACCGCCGGCCACGCCGAGGAGGGCAAGGCCGTCGAGGTCCCGGGGGTACCGAAGGGACTCACCGGTCAGCTCCTGCGATTCGCCGCGATCGGGATCGCCAGCACGCTGTCCTATCTGGTGCTCTTCGTCCTGCTGCGGACAGTCACCGGGGCGCAGGTCGCGAACCTGCTGTCGCTGCTTCTCACGGCGGTTGCGAACACCGCGGCGAACCGGCGGCTGACCTTCGGTCTCACCGGTCCGGAGCGCGCCGGTCGCCACCATCTGCAGGGCCTGGTGGTGTTCGCCGTCGGCCTCGGCCTGACCAGCGGTTCGCTCGCGCTCCTGCACGCGGCGAGCACGAACCCCGGCCGCGGCATTGAACTCTCCGTGCTGGTGCTGGCGAACCTGGCCTCCACGGTCATCCGGTTCCTTCTACTGCGCGCCTGGGTCTTCCGCCCGGGCCGGGAGGCGGGGGACGTGGCCGGGACGCTCCCGGCCACGACACCCCCGCGGAGGCAGAACCCGACCAGCGGGATCAGGGACACAGCGTAATCAGGAACGCAGAATAAGCAGCAGGTCGCCGACCTCGACGGAGTCGCCGCTGGAGCGGACGAGCTCCACGACGGTCCCGCCCACCGGGCTGGTCACCGCGGCCTCCATCTTCATCGCCTCCACCACCGCCAGCCGCTGGCCCTTCGTCACCGTGTCGCCCACCGCGACGCTGAACGTGACGATGCCGGGCAGCCCGGCGCCCACCTGGTTCGGATCGGCGGAGTCCGCCCGACGGGCCACCGTGGTGGTGGCCGTGATGGACGCGTCCCGGACCCGCACCGGCCGGGGCTGGCCGTTGACCCGCAGGTACAGAGTGCGCATCGCGGAGTCGTCCGGTTTGGAGAGCGTCTCCAGCTCCACGATGATCTCCACCCCGGGCTCCAAGGTGACGGTGAGCGGAACGCCGGGCCGCAGCCCGTACAAAAAGCCGTCGGTCGGGACCACGGAGGAGTCCCCGTAGGCGTCCACCGCCCGCAGGTAGTCCTTCCACGGGCCGGGGAAGAGCAGCCTGGACAGGGCCGCCCGCCGCCGGGCCCCCGGGAAAGAGAGCTCGGCGGCGTCCGCCGCGTCGAGGTCGACGGACGGCGGCGCCGGGCGGCGCCCGGCCAGCGCCCGTTCCCGGAACGGTTCGGCGAAGCCGGCCGGCGGCGTGCCGAGTTCACCTGCGAGGTAGCCGAGCACGCTGGCCGGCAGGTCGAACTCCTCGGGATGCGCACGCAACCGGTCCACGTCGACGGATCCGCCGGCGATGAACAGCGCCAGGTCACCGACGACCTTGCTGGTCGGCGTCACCTTGATCGGCTTGCCGAGCAGCTCGTTGGCGATCGCGTAGCACTCGGTGACCTCGGCCCACCGGTCCCCCAGCCCCAGCGCGATCGCCTGCTGACGCAGGTTCGTCAGCTGGCCGCCGGGAATCTCGTGCCGGTACACGGCCCCGGTCGGGGCCCGCAGCCCCGCCTCGAACGGGGCGTAGAGGTCGCGCACGGCCTCCCAGTACGGCTCCATCGCGGAGAGCGCGGGCAGCGCGATGCCGGTCGCCCGGGGAGTGTGGTCGGTCGCCGCCACCAACGCGGACATGTTGACCTGGCTGGTGCCGCCGGACATCGGCGCGGCGGCGGCGTCCACCGCGTCCACCCCGGCCGCGGACGCCGCGAGCAGGGTGGCGAGCTGGCCGCCCGCGGTGTCGTGGGTGTGCAGGTGGACAGGCCGGTCGAAACGCTCCCGCAGGGCCGTCACCAGCGTGGCCGCCGCCGCCGGGCGCAGCAGTCCCGCCATGTCCTTCACGGCGAGCACATGCACACCCGCCTCGACGAGCTGTTCGGCGAGGCGCAGGTAGTAGTCGAGGGTGTAGATCCGCTCCGCCGGATCGGAGAGGTCACCGGTGTAGCAGAGCGTCCCTTCGGCGATCGCCCCGGTACCGAGCACCGCCTCGATCGCCGGGCGCATCTGCTCGATGTCGTTCAGCGCGTCGAAGATCCGGAAGATGTCGACGCCGGTCGCCGCGGCCTCGGCGACGAACGCCCGGACGACGTCGTCCGGGTAGGGGGTGTACCCGACCGCGTTGCGCCCCCGCAGCAGCATCTGCAGGCAGATGTTCGGTGCGGCCTGGCGCAGCGCAGCGAGCCGCTCCCACGGATCCTCCGCGAGAAAGCGCAGCGCGACGTCGTAGGTCGCCCCGCCCCAGGCCTCCAGGCTCAGCAGGTTCGGCGTCAGCGCGGCGTACGACGGGGCGGCCGCCAGGATGTCGAAGCTGCGCAGCCTCGTGGCCAGCAGCGACTGGTGGGCGTCACGCAGGGTGGTGTCGGTGACGGCCAGCGCCCCCTGGGCGCGCAGCCACGCCGCCCAGCCCGCCGGCCCGAGCTCCGTCAGCAACTGCCGGGATCCCGCCGGCAGCTGCGTGCCGCCGGGCGCCGTGCCGCGGGGCGCCGCCACCTGCGCGGGCGCGGGCGGCAGCAGCTCCCGGGGGTCGGCCAGGGCCACCGCCGGGCGCAGGAATCCGTTCACCGTGCTCTCGGCGAGGCGAGCCAGCAGCCGGCTGGTCGGGTCCGTCCCCTTGCCGGGAGCGAGCAGCTCCGGCCGTTCGTCGATGAACGACGTGCTCACCCCGCCGGCGAGGAAGCCGGGGTCGGCGAGGAGCCGCACCAGGAAGTCGATATTCGTACGCACCCCGCGGACCCGGAACTCGTTCAGCGCCCGCCGGGCGCGCCGCGCCGCCTTCTCCAGCGTGTTACCCCGGGTCGTCAGCTTCACCAGCAACGAGTCGAAGTACGGGCTGACTTCGGCCCCCGGGTACGTGGCGCCGTCGAGGCGCACCCCCGGACCGCCGGGTGACTGGTAGAAGCTGATCGTCCCGGTGTCGGGCCGGAAGCCGTCCGAGGGATCCTCGGTGGTGACCCGGCACTGGATGGCGGTACCGCGCAGGACGATCTGCTCCTGGGCGAGGTTGAGGCCGGCCAGGCTCTCCCCGTCGGCGATCCGCAGCTGCGCCGCAACCAGATCAACCCCGGTGACCTCCTCGGTGACCGTGTGCTCGACCTGGATCCGGGGATTCATCTCCATGAACGTGTACCGGTCGTCGGCGCCGAGAAGGAACTCGACCGTGCCCGCATTGACATAGCCGACATGCCGGGCGAACCGCACCGCGTCGGCGCAGATGCTCGCCCGGACCGCCTCATCGAGCCGCGGCGCCGGGGCGATCTCCACGACCTTCTGGTGCCGGCGCTGCACCGAGCAGTCCCGCTCGTACAGATGGATGATGTTGCCGTAGGCGTCGGCCAGGATCTGGACCTCGATGTGGCGCGGCCGGTCCACCGCTTGCTCCAGGAAGATCGTGCCGTCCCCGAAGGCGGCGGCGGCCTCCCGGGACGCGCTCGCCACCGCGTCGGCGAGGTCGGCGAGGCGTTCCACCCGCCGCAGGCCGCGCCCCCCGCCACCGGCGGAGGCCTTGACGAACAGCGGGAAGCCGACCTCCTCGGCGGCGGCGAGCGCCCCGGCGCCGTCCGGCAGCGGCACCGAGGCGCGCAGCACCGGCAGCCCGGCGGCCAGCGCGGCGTCCCGGGCGGCGACCTTGTCCCCGGTCAGCCGCAGGACCGCCGGGGGCGGTCCGACGAAGGTGATGCCGGCGGTGGCGCACGCCTCGGCGAGCACCGCCGACTCCGACAGGAAGCCGTAGCCGGGGTGCAGCGCGTCGGCCTCCGCCTGCTTGGCCACGGTGAGCAGGGCGTCGATGTCCAGGTATCCGCGCACCGGGTGCCCGGGGCCACCGATCTCGTAGGCCTCGGACGCCTTTGTCCGGTGCAGCGCGGAAACGTCTTCGGGCGTGTAGACCGCCACCGTGCGCAGGCCCAGTTCCTGAGCGGCTCGGAAAACACGGACGGCGATCTCACTACGATTTGCAACCAGTACCTTACGCACGCGCGCCTCCTCGGACGGGTGCGCATCATTGTGGGGTGTGCAGGCCGCTACGTGCCAAAGTAACGTCTCAAGGGCCACCTTCGACAGATGGGCATAACGTCGGGACCCATGACGGCCCGTATCGTAGTGTTCGGCGCGACCGGTTACACCGGCCGGCTGGTGACCGCAGAACTCGTGGCTGCCGGGCACCGACCTGTCCTCGCCGGCCGCACGGAGACCAGGGTCCGTGCCCTCGCCGCCGCCTACGACGGCCTGGGGACCGCCGTGGTCGACGCGACTACCCCGGCCGGCGCGACCACCGCGGTTGACGCGGCCGGCGTGGCTGACGCGGCCGACCGGACGGAGGCTCGGGGCGCGCCCAGCGGCACGTCGCTGGCCCGCCTACTCGGGCTCGGCACCGGGGACGTGCTCGTCTCCACAGTGGGCCCGTTCCGCCGGTTCGGGCGGCCGGTCGTGGCGGCGGCGGCCGCGGTCGGCGCGCACTACCTGGATTGTTCCGGGGAGGGCGCATTCCTGCGGCACGTCTTCACCGAGGTCGGCCCGCGGGCGGCGGCGTCCGGGGCGGCGTTGATCCCCGGCGCCGGCTTCGACTTCGTCCCCGGCAACCTCGCCGGAGCACTGGCCCTGCAGGCGGCCGGCGGCGAGGCCCGCCGCCTCGACATCGGCTACCTCGTCACGGGCGCTCTCGGGATGAGCAGCGGAACGCGGGCGACCCTGCTGGCCGCGCTGACCGAGCCCGTCATCGTGCTACGCGGCGGCGTCCTCGTCGAGCGCCCGCTCGCCCGCGAGGTGCGGTCCTTCCGGTCGTCCGGCAAGGTCACCGGCGGGTCGGGCGGCCGGCGGGGACACCCGGCGGTGCTGTGGTCGGGAGGGGAGCCGTTCACCCTGCCCCGGCTCGCGCCGGCGCTGACCGACGTCGCGACGTATATCGGCGGCGTCGACCGCGGCATCCGTGTGGGGCAGGCGCTGTCGTTCCCCCTGTCCGGGCTGCGTCGTTTCCCGCCGAGCCGGGCGCTGCTGGCCGCCGCCGCCCGGTCCGCCCTGCGGACGACCGGCCGCGGACCGGACCGGGCGGCGCGGGCCCGCGCCGGGGCGCAGGTGTTCGCGCTCACCCGGGACGCCGCCGGCCGGGAACTCGCCACCGTGCGGCTGGAAGGTCGCGACCCCTATGCCTTCACCGCTCGGATCATGGCGTGGATGGCGGGACATCTCGCCGCGGGCACCGTCGCCCGCGCCGGCGCGCTTGGCCCGGTCGACGCCTTCGGCGTCGAGGACCTGGAGCGGGCCGCCGCCACGGCCGGACTGCGCCGGGTGGGCTGACACCCGGTCAGCACCGCCGGCGGGTCAGTACCGCCAGCGGGTCGCCGCGACGACGGCGGCCGGGTCCGCCTCGGCGAACCGGTCGATCTCCGCGCGCCGGACGGCGGCGACCGCGTCGTGCAGCTCCCGTCCCAGGGCGCGGTGCAACACCTCGTCGGCCTCGAAGGCGGCGACCGCCTCGCCCAGGCTGGTGGGCAGGCGCCGGATGCCGCGGCGGGCCCGTTCGGCGGGGTCGAGCGAGGCCGGGTCGACGCCCACCGGCTCCGGCAACGCGGCCGCCGCCGCGAGCCCCGCCTGCCCGGCGGCCAGCAGACCGGCCACCAGAAGGTAGGGATTCGCGGCGAGGTCAAAGGACTTCACCTCCAGGTTCGCCGCCTGGCCGGCCGCGGCCGGCGGCCCGGGGATCATCCGCAGCGCGGCCTCCCGGTTCTCCCGACCCCAGCAGGCGTGGACACCCGCCCACGTCGATGGCACCAGTCGCAGGTAGGAGGCAACGCTCGGGGCGCCGAGAGCCATCAGCGCCGGCAGCCGGCCGAGGATCCCGGCGGCGAACGCCTCCCCGGCAGCGGTCAGTCCGAGCGGCCCGTTGCCACCCGCCATGAGGTTGATCCGGCCCGGGCG
>NZ_CDXDOR010000170.1:0-1976 GCF_978021225.1 Frankia sp. CeTa3Moorea
TCGTCGTGCTGCCCGCGGGTGCCGGGAAGACCATCGTCGGCGCCGCGGCCATGGCCCAGACCGGGGCGACCACGCTGATCCTGGTCACGAACACGGTGGCCGGCCGGCAGTGGCGGCACGAGCTGCTGCGCCGCACCTCGCTGACCGAGGAGGAGATCGGCGAGTACTCCGGGGAGCGCAAGGAGATCCGGCCGGTCACCATCGCTACCTACCAGGTGATGACGGCCCGGCGTAAGGGCGAATACCTGCACCTGGAGTTGTTCGGGGCCCGGGACTGGGGTCTGATCGTCTACGACGAGGTGCATCTGCTCCCGGCGCCGGTCTTCCGGATGACCGCCGACATCCAGTCCCGTCGTCGGCTCGGCCTGACCGCGACCCTCGTCCGGGAGGACGGCCGGGAGGGCGACGTCTTCTCGTTGATCGGGCCGAAGCGGTATGACGCCCCGTGGCGGGAGATCGAGGCACAGGGCTGGATCGCGCCGGCGCAGTGCACCGAGGTGCGCGTCACGCTCACCGAGGACGAGCGGATGGCCTACGCCGTCGCCGAGCCGGAGGAGCGGTACCGGATGTGTGCCACCGCCCGCAGCAAGCGGGCGGTGGTGGAACGTCTCGTCCGCCGGCACTCCGATGACCGGGTGCTGGTGATCGGCGCATATCTCGACCAGCTCGACGAGCTCGGGGAGCTGTTGGACGCCCCGGTCATCCAGGGTTCTACCCGTAACCGGGAGCGGGAGCGGCTGTTCGAGGCGTTCCGGACCGGGGAGATCACCACATTGGTCGTTTCCAAGGTCGCGAATGTCTCCATCGACCTGCCGGAGGCCGGGGTGGCCGTGCAGGTCTCGGGCACGTTCGGTTCCCGCCAGGAGGAGGCCCAGCGGCTCGGTCGGGTGCTGCGGCCCAAGGCCGACGGCCGCACGGCGCACTTCTACACGGTGGTGGCCCGCGACACCCTCGACCAGGAGTACGCGGCACACCGCCAGCGATTCCTCGCCGAGCAGGGCTACGCCTACACCATCGTCGACGCCGACGACGTCCTGGGGTAGCGGTCGGGGTCGCGCCATCACTCCGAGTCGGGCGGGTCGATCAGCTCGGCCGGCTGGATCGCCACCGGAAAGGGCTGAGTGGCGGTGAAGGTCTCCTTCCCGCTGACCGTGCGGGTGGCGAGGTACGCATCGGCGACCAGGTCGTACGCCTCGATGGTGGCGGTGTCCGGGTCGATCAGCCAGCAGGACGGCACGCCGCGTTGCCGGTAGAGATCGAGTTTGAGGGTGCGGTTGTAGCGCCGGGTGCTGGCGTCGGCCACTTCGATGACGAGGGACGGGGTGCCCCGGAGCCGACGGCCGGTGTCACCGCTCGCCGCTACCACGACATCCGGCACGAGCAGACTGCGGGGGGACAGCTCCACCCCGATCCCGGCCGGCAGGATCTGAGCTCCGGAGGAGGCCGTGCCCGCCAGGATCCGGACCAGGCGCGCCGTGACGCGGGCCCGCAGCGGTGTCGGCCATGGTCGCAGGACGCACAAGCCGTCCAGGAGCTCGAACCGAGCGTCATCATGCCCGCCCGTGTCGAGATCTTCCACGGTGACCGGGGGAGTGGGAACGGTCATCGAGGGGCGATGGGAGCGCGGCTGTGCGGGGGCCTGAACCACGAGGGCTATCGTGCCTGTCGCCGTGGCCGCTGTCTAAAGCTGGCATGCGTTAATTGTCCGTGTCGCGGTAAAAGGTCGAAGTCTAACGAAGGTGACCTTCGAGTTGTTCAAAAGGAGTGACATAAAGCTCTTGTCTCTTGGATTACCCGATGGTAATTTGATCGCCGTCGATGGCGGCCGAGAAGAGCGTTCTTGGAAAGGTCGCCTTTGGGAGTGCCTTCCGGCGTTCGCTCCGTCCCGAGCGGCGCCCGCTCCCACGCCGGAGAGCTCGCCCCCGCGGAACCTCCCGTCCGCGGGGGCGAGCCTTGCCCCGCACGGCGCCTTCGGC
>NZ_CDXDOR010000170.1:2530-9635 GCF_978021225.1 Frankia sp. CeTa3Moorea
TGTGATGCACGGGCGAACGCACGAGGGCGGCCCCGGGAGAACCGGAGCCGCCCTCGGCCAGACGGTGGTGCAGGGTACAGCAGGTGACGAATTGGACTAGAAGTCCATGTCGCCGCCGCCGCCCGGGACTGCCGGGGCCGGGTTCTTCTCCGGCTTGTCAGCGATGACGGCCTCGGTGGTGAGGAACAGGCCGGCGATCGACGCGGCGTTCTGCAGGGCGGAGCGGGTGACCTTGGCCGGGTCGATGATGCCGGTGCCGATCAGGTCGACGTACTCGCCGGTGGCCGCGTTCAGGCCGTGGCCGGTCGGCAGGTTGCGGACCTTCTCGACCACGACGCCGCCCTCGAGACCGCTGTTGAAGGCGATCTGCTTGATGGGCGCCTCGAGCGCGAGCCGGACGATGTTGGCACCGGTCGCCTCGTCGCCGGACAGGTCCAGCTTCTCGAAGGCGGTGATCGACGCCTGGAGCAGCGCGACGCCACCACCGGCGACGATGCCCTCCTCGACGGCGGCCTTCGCGTTGGACACCGCGTCCTCGATGCGGTGCTTCTTCTCCTTGAGCTCGACCTCGGTGGCCGCGCCGACCTTGATGACGGCGACGCCGCCAGCCAGCTTCGCGAGCCGCTCCTGGAGCTTCTCGCGGTCGTAGTCCGAGTCCGACTTCTCGATCTCGTTGCGGATCTGGCTGACCCGACCGGCGATCTGGTCGGTGTCGCCGGCACCCTCGACGACGGTCGTCTCGTCCTTGGTGACAACGATCTTCCGGGCACGGCCGAGCAGGTCGAGCGAGGTGCTCTCGAGCTTGAGGCCGACGTCCTCGGAGATGACCTGACCACCGGTCAGGATGGCGATGTCGCCCAGGATCGCCTTGCGGCGGTCACCGAAGCCGGGGGCCTTCACCGCGACGCTCTTGAAGGTGCCGCGGATCTTGTTGACGACCAGGGTGGCCAGCGCCTCGCCCTCGACATCCTCGGCGATGATCGCCAGCGGCTTGCCGGTCTGCATGACCTTCTCCAGTAGCGGGAGCAGGTCCTTGACCGCGGAGATCTTGCTGTTGACGATCAGGATGTACGGGTCGTCCAGGACGGCTTCCTGACGGTCCGCGTCCGTGACGAAGTACGGCGAGATGTAGCCCTTGTCGAAGCGCATACCCTCGGTGAGCTCGAGCTCGAGGCCGAAGGTGTTGCTCTCCTCGACGGTGACGACGCCTTCCTTGCCGACCTTGTCCAGCGCCTCGGCGATGAGGCCGCCGATGGCCGAGTCACCCGCGGAGATGGACGCCGTGGAGGCGATCTGCTCCTTGGTCTCGACCTCCTTGGCCTGCTTGGACAGCTCCTCGGAGACGCGCTCGACCGCGACCTCGATGCCCTTCTTCAGCCCGAGGGGGTTGGCGCCGGCGGCCACGTTGCGCAGACCCTCGCGCACCAGGGCCTGGGCCAGGATGGTGGCGGTGGTGGTGCCGTCACCCGCGACGTCGTTGGTCTTCTTCGCGACTTCCTTGACGAGTTCCGCGCCGATCTTCTCGTACGGGTCCTCGAGCTCGATCTCCTTGGCGATGCTCACACCGTCGTTGGTGATCGTGGGTACGCCCCACTTCTTCTCCAGCACGACGTTGCGGCCCTTCGGCCCGAGCGTGACCTTGACCGCATCGGCCAGCTGGTTCATGCCGCGCTCCAGGCCGCGCCGAGCCTCCTCGTCGAAGGCAATGATCTTCGGCATGGTTTCTGGGTCCTCCCAGTGGGATGGCAGGTTCGATGGCCTGGCCCTAACGACGCCCGCGACGGACGGCTCCCGCCTGCTCCGGACCCGGGTGATGCACCTCGGACACAGCGCGGATCGGGCAGCCTCGCCGTTTCAGCCTTGGCACTCCCTAGACGAGAGTGCCAGCTCTTGTTTAGCACTCGGCACGAGTGAGTGCAAGCTGACCCATGGTTCCGCGTGCCCGGCTCCGATCCCCCCCGCGGCGCCTCGCCGTCGTCCGTGGCCCTTCCGTTGGTCCGGCGTGGTCCACGAAGTTCGTCGAATGCGCTGGGCCGGGCTGTGCTGCGCTGGGCCGGGCTGTGCTGCGCCCGAGTCAGTCGTCGCCGAGGCCGGCGGCCTCGAAGGCGCGCAGCGACGGCTTGATCGTCGCGGTCGGTCCGCCCGTCTCGACAAGGGGGTCAAGCGTCTTCAGCCCGTCGCCGGTGTTGTAGAGGATGGTCTCGGCGGCCGGGTCGAGCAGCCCCTCGCGCAGCAGCCTGCGCAGGGTGGCCACGGTGACGCCACCGGCCGTCTCGCCGAAGAGGCCCTCGGTGCGGGCGAGCAGCCGGATCCCGTCGATGATCTCCTCGTCGGTCACGTCCGCGATCGCCCCGCCGGTCCGCCGAGCCACGTCGAGGGCGTAGGGGCCGTCGGCCGGGTTGCCGATCGACAGCGACTTGGCGATTGTGGCGGGCCGGACCGGGGCGACGGTCTCGACGCCCCGGGCGAACGCGGCGGCCACCGGGTTGCAGCCGGCCGCCTGCGCACCGAACACCCTGTACGGCGCCGGCTCGACCAGGCCGAGCCGGCCGAGCTCACCGAAGGCCTTGTCGATCTTTGTCAGCAGCGAGCCGGAGGCGATCGGCACGACGACCTGCTCGGGCAGCCGCCAGCCGAGCTGCTCGGCGACCTCGTAGCCGAGCGTCTTGGACCCCTCGGCGTAGAAGGGGCGGACGTTGACGTTGACGAACGCCCACTCGTACTCCCCGGCCAGCTCGCTGCACAACCGGTTCACGTCGTCGTAGTTGCCCTGGATGGCGACCAGCGTCCCGCCGTACACCCCGGTGGAGACCGTCTTGCCGGCCTCGAGGTCGTGCGGTACGAGCACCACCGAGCGCAGCCCGGCACCGGCCGCATGCGCCGCCACCGACTGCGCGAGGTTGCCCGTCGAGGCGCAGGCGACCGTGGTGAAGCCCAGCTCGCGGGCGGCGGTGAGCGCCACGGAGACGACTCGGTCCTTGAAAGAATGGGTGGGGTTGGCGCTGTCGTCCTTGATATAGAGCGTCTTCATCCCCAGCTCCGCGGCGAGCCGCGGGGCCGGGCGCAGCGGCGTCCAGCCGGCCCCGAGGGAGACCCGCCGCGCCGGGTCATGCCCGGCGGGCAGCAGCCCGACATAACGCCACAGGTTCGCCGGACCGCGTTCGATGGACTCTCGGGTCACTCGAGCCAGCAGGTCCGGGTCGTAGGCGATTTCCAGGGGAGCGAAGCATTCCACGCACACATGCGTAGGGGACAGCGGGTAGGTGGCGCCGCAGTGCCGACAGGACAGCGAGACCGCGGGGTTCGCGACGTCGAGGGCGGGACCGGTGGCGCGCTCGGGCGCGAGTGTCATGAAGAAGCTCCTCATCTTTCCCGGGGCAGTCTGCCACCAGGACGGAATTAGCACCTGCCGCGCACGGGATGCGGGTGGTTGCCGGGGCTTCGCTGGGCCGTTCCCTCTGCCCCTCTGGATGAGCCAGATGAAGTTGTCTGTCCGTACTGTAGACCGTGCGCGGGTGGTCGTGCACCGGTGTTGCCTCTGGTTGTGGACATGATATGGGTCGGTCGGAGGTTTCTCGGTGTGGTCTCACCGGTGCGGGCGGGTCCTGCCCACTCGTACCGGCCGCGCGCGCCCCCATGCCCGGAGATCGACCCGATCACGCCAGAGCCAGGGAGTCTGTAACAGTGAGTATCCGCGTCGTCTATACCGATCTTGACGGCACGATGGTCGGTCCCAAGGGTTGTTTCTTCCGGGCGGAGGGGGGAGCGATCACCCTGGAGCCGGCTCGTGCGCTCGCCGAGCTGCACGGCGCCGGCGTTGCGCTGGTCCTGGTCAGCGGGCGTACCCGTCCGCAGCTTCTCGAGGCCGCGGCGATCTTCGGCGCGGACGGGTTCATCGGGGAGCTCGGCGCGATCGTCGGCTGGAACGAGGGGCGCGACAGCGAGATCCTGCGCGGCGCGATGCCGCCCGACTTCGACCAGGTACCGGAGTACCTGCTCGACTGGATGGTCGAGCGCTACCCCGGGCGGCTGGAGCTGCACACCCCCTGGCACTCCGGCCGGGAGGTCGACGTCATGCTTCGCGGGAAGATCGAGGTGTCGGAGGTCGACGGCTGGCTCGCCGAGACCGGGTTCCCCTGGTTGAGCATGCGCGACAACGGGCTGATCTCGCCGGTCCACATGCCTGATCTCGGAGTGAATCCGCACGTCTACCATCTGGTCCCGGACGGTGTGGGCAAGGGGGACGCGGTCGCCTACGACCTCAAGCGGCGCGGGGTGTCACCGGCCGAGGCGATCGCCATCGGCGATTCCGCCAGCGACCTGGCCATGGCTCCCCATGTCGGGCGGATGCACCTGGTCGCGAACGCGGTGCGGCACCCGGACATCGCCGCCCTGCTGGCGCGGTACGACAACGTCACGGTCGAGGCGGGCCCGGTCGGCGCCGGCTGGGCCAGCGCGGTGCGAGCGGCCGTTGCCGCCTGAACGCGGTCCGCCTGAACGCCGTCCGCGCGTCGACGTTCGGCCCCGGCAGGGCAGACCGGACGGTCACCGGTCGGCGGCGAGGGCGTGCAGCTGGTCGGTGAACCAGAGCTGGGGCGGTAGCCGCCCGGCGACGGCGGCCAGCTCCTCGGCGCGCCGGCGCCGCTCGGGGGCGGGCATCGTCAGGGCGGTGTGCAGGGCCCGCGCGGTCGCCTGGATGTCGAACGGGTTGACGACCAGCGCCGCCGTGCCCATCTCCGCGCAGGCTCCGGCCTCCCGGGAGAGCACGAGGACGGCATCCCTGATCGAGACGATCGGCCCCTCCTTGGCGACGAGGTTCATGCCGTCCCGGATCGGGTTGACGACGAGCACCTCCGCGAGCGAGAGGGCCGCGATCGACCGGGGGTAGTCGTCGGTGATCTCCAGCCGCAGCGGCAGCCAGGTGTCCGTGGCGAACTCGTCCTCGATCTCCGCGGCTAGGCGCTGCACCGCGGCGGTGTATTCCCGGTACTCCGGCAGATCGTGCCGTGACGGGTAGGCGCAGACCAGGTGCATCACCTTGCCGCGCCATTCCGGACGGGTGCGCAGCAGTTCCCGGTAGGCGTCGAGACCACGGACGATGTTCTTGGACAGCTCGGTGCGGTCGACCCGGACGATGAGCCGCCGCCCGCCGGCCAGGTCGACCAGCTCGGCGGCCCGGGCGGCCACGTCGGTGGCGGCGGCCCGGCCGCGCAGCTCGTCCGCGTTGACGCCGAGCGGATGTACCCCGATCCGCACCGTCCGGTGCGGCCCGGCTTCCCGTCCCGGCCCGGCTTCCCGTCCCGGCCCGGCTGTCCCGACGGTCACCGCCCGCCGCTCGATCCGCAGTCCGAGGAGGTCGCGGCAGCATTCCTGGAACGCGTCGGCCCAGGCGTCGGTGAGGAACCCGAGCCGGTCGGCGCCGAGCATGCCGCGCAGGATCTGTTCGCTGACGTCGTCCGGGAGTATCCGGAAGTACTCCGGCGGTGCCCAGGGAGTGTGGCTGAAGTGGGCGATCCGCAGGTCCGCCCGCAGCGCCCGCAGCCGGGCGGCGACCAGGGTCAGGTGGTAGTCCTGGATCAGCACCGAGGCGCCCGGGGCGGCCTCGTGCGCGAGGGCCTGGGCGAACATCTCGTTGTAGGTCTCGTACGCTTCCCAGTCGCGGCGGAACGCCGGGCCGAAGACCGGCTGCGACGCCGGCGCGTAGAGCAGGTGGTGGATGAACCAGAGTGTGCGGTTCGCGACTGCGTTGTAGGCGCGGTCGAAGACGACCTGGTCGACGTCGAGCATCCGGACGGCGGCGCCGCCGGTGTCGTGGCCGGCGAGATCGAGGCGGCCGGCGGGCGCGGAACGCGCTGCCCGGCGATCGGCGTCACTGAGGGCGGCACACACCCACGCCATCGGACCGTCACCGTCGTCGGCCGCCACCCGGCTGAGGCCACTGACGAGGCCGCCGGCGCCCCGCCGGATCCGCAGCTTCCCGTCGTCCCCGACGGCGAACGCCACCGGCCCCCGGTTGGAGGCGACCAGCACCCGCGCGGTGCCAGTCGGCCACAGCCGCGGCAGGGTGTCTTCCTCGGCTCCCGGCATCCGACGCACACTGCGGAGAGTAGGCCATCCGCTCAGCCCTGTACGCCGGTCCATCAAGATCGTCTTGTCTGGCGGTGGAGGCTCACGAATCAGCGACAGATGTCTCACGGAAATGCCCCTGGCTTAGGGATGCGGGTGGGGTGAGCCCCGGGGGCGGGCTGAGCGCGCCCTATGGGGATGAGCGAAGAGGGCGCGAGCGGTCAGCCGCTGAGCCGCTCGACCAGCACCTCCAGCAGGGCGACCATCCCGGCGGGCCCGCCCACGACCAGGTCGGCGCGTTCGCGGATCACGTCCGGGACCTCCGGGCTGTCGCTGCACACGGTGATACCGGGCAGCCCGCCCGCCCGTAGCTCGTCGACGGCCTCGAATGCCGGCAGATCGCCGTAGTCGTCCCCGGCGACCAGCACCGAGCGCGCCTGGCGGGCCGCGATGAGCTCGCGCAGCGCACCGCCCTTGTCGTGCCCGGGCGGACGCAGTTCCAGCACTCGCTTGCCCGGCGCCGCCTCCAGCCCATGGTCTTCAGCGAGGGCCGTCAACGCCGGCGTGAGCGCGGCGAGCGCCGAGTCCGGATCGGCGGTGCGCCGCACGTGTACCACCAGCGCCTGGTGCTTGTCCTCGACGGCGGTGCCGACCGGGGCGTCGCGGAGCAGTTCGGGCAGCGCCGCGCGGACCGCGGCGACCCCGGGCAGCGGCTCGGGACTGCTGATCGCGCGGCTGCCCGAGTCCCAGTGCTGCAGTCCGTACTGGCCAAGGATGATCAGGTTCCCGAAGTCGGGGATCTTCTCCATCCCGGTCAGTTCCAGCAGCGAGTCCACCGGCCGTCCGGTGATGACGGCGAGGGTGCCGACCTCATGGGAGATCCGGCGCAGCGCCTCCATCGCCCCCGGCGCCGGGACGGCGTCCGACGGCCGCGGGACGATCGGCGCGAGGGTGCCGTCGTAGTCGAGGGCGATCAGGGCGCGTTCGGGCGCGGTGAGCAGGGCGGCGAGTCCAGCGCCCCCGGCGGGTGTGCGGGGGG
>NZ_CDXDOR010000171.1:0-9015 GCF_978021225.1 Frankia sp. CeTa3Moorea
CCTCACCCCGGTCGGTGGGTTCCTGGCCGGCAAGCTCGTCTCGCACGTCCTGCTCGGGGCGCTGCTGGGGGCCGTGGGCAGCGCGGCGGAACTGTCGGTTGATGCGCGCACGTGGCTCCAGATCGGCGCGGGCCTGCTGATCATCGTGTTCGGTCTCGCCCAGCTTGGCGTGCCGGGTTTCCGCGGGATCGTCCTCGAGCCGCCGGCGTCGTGGATGAGGGTGGTCCGTCGCCGCGCCCGCTCCCAGGCCGCTCTGGCGCCGGCGCTGCTCGGCCTGGCTACTGTCCTCATCCCGTGCGGAGTGACGCTGTCGGTGGAGGCGCTCGCGCTCGCGTCCGGCTCCGCGCTGGCGGGCGCGGCGACGATGGGTGTGTTCGTGCTCGGCACGGGCCCGCTGTTCGCCGTTCTCGGCTACGCCGCCCGCAAGGCCGCGACCGCGTGGCGCAGCCGGCTGGCCGTGGTCACCGGGCTGGTCGTGCTGGCGATGGGGCTCTACACCCTCAACGGCGGCCTGCAGCTCGCCGGATCGCCGCTGGCCGCCAACCGGCTCGCCGAGCCCCTCGGGCTCACCCGGCAGCAGCCGGCTGACACGTCCGCCGCGTCGACCGCCGAGGGACGCCAGACCGTGGAGATCACGGCCCACGCCGACTCCTACAGCCCAGGCAACGTCCAGGCACGCGCCGGTGTGCCCACGACGTTGGTCGTGCACTCGGACAACGTCCGGGGCTGCATCCAGTCGTTCGTCATCCCGGACCGCGACGTCGCGAAGATCCTGCCCGTCCAGGGCGAAACGACGATCGACCTCGGAGTGCTGGAGCCCGGCACGCTGCGCTATGCCTGCGGCATGGGAATGTACACCGGGCTCATCACCGTCGTCTGAACAAGTCCTCCTCGGTTGAAGAAGAATATGAGGGAGCCGATAATGTCTGCGACCACACACGTTTTCCGCGTCGAAGGAATGCACTGCGGCAGCTGCGCGCTGCTCATCGACGACGCCCTGGAGGATCTGCCAGGCGTCCGCCGCACCCAGACGACCCTGAAGCAGGGCCGCACCACGGTCGAGCTGGAACTGAGCCAGAGCGGTCCGCAGGACGTGGTCAAGGCGATCGAAGAACTCGGCTACCAGGCATCGCCGCTGACATGACGGATCAGGCGGCGACGCGAGGACCCGTGACGAGCAGACTGTACTTCCTGTCCCCGCATGGGTTCGCCATACCACTTGCCACCGGGGAGGCCGGCATGATCCGCATGCTGTCCTTCATGACCGGATGAGCCGAGCAGTGGACGCTCCACCGACCACACCGCTCGTCATCCGCCGCACCACACATCACGTTCCGCAAGGGAGGCACGCGGCGGGACGGAGAAGAGCCGACGCTCGGATCATGACCGACGCTCGGATCATGGCCGACGTCGGGGCGGGCCGGATCGTGGCGGCGTTCGCCTCCGCTGGCGCCGCCGCCACGCATGCCGCGGTCGCGCCGGCCCATCTCGCCGACTGGCCGTTGTCGGGTGTTTTCTTCTTCGCGACGGCGGTATTCCAGGCCGGCTGGGCCCTCGCGGTGATGCGCGGTGCGGGGTCGCGGACGATGGCAGCCGGCTTTCTGGTCAACGGGGGGTCGATCCTCCTGTGGGCCCTCAGCCGCACGACGGGGTTCCCCGTCGGCCCGCACGCCGGAATTCCCGAACAGGTCGACAGAGTCGACCTCACCACGGTCGCCTTCGAGGTGGTCGTCTGCGTCCTTGCTGTGGGCTGTCTGCGGTCGCGCCAGGCGCGGGGGTTCCGCTCCTCGTTCAGCGCGGCGGTCGTGATCGGATCTGTCGGCGCCGGGATCGCCGGCTTCGCCGTGCCGGCGGTCGAACTCGCTGGAGCACACAGCCATGGCCACGGCAGCCACGACATGACCGACGAAGCCGTGCCGCATTCTCACGGTCCCGACGAGAAGACCGCGGAGGCCCCGCACGACGGCGCAGGTGAGACACCCCCCTCACCGCCTCCGGGCGACGAGTCCGGCGCCCAGGAGCAACCTTCTCAACCCGCCACCAGCCACACCCATCCTCCAGGCACCGCGCCACACGACGATTGACCCTCATACGCCAAACGGGCGGGCGTGGAGCAAGAGCCGTCCGGCGATCCTGCTGATAAGCGAGGGACCGATGGCGTTGTCCGCTTCACATCACATACCCCCCCGGGGTATGCTCCCAGTAACGGTGAGTCGATGAGAGGACACCGTTGCCGTCATGGCCCCCGTCCAGTCCTGACGCGACGCCCTCGAACATCCCGGAAGGAACGTCTGATGAGCGAGACCACCTACACCGTGACCGGTATGACCTGCGGACACTGCGTCGCCTCGGTCACCGAGGAGGTCAGCGAGATCCAGGGCGTGACGAACGTGGCGGTGGACCTGCCTTCCGGCGCGGTCACCGTCACCAGCGACCGGCAGCTCGACCCGGCCGAGGTGCGCGCCGCGGTCGAGGAGGCGGGCTACCAGTTCGTCAGCTGAGGTGCCCGAAGGAGCGCGTGCGAGATGAACACTGGAACGAAGCTGTCCGCCTTCGGCGCAGGGCTCGTCCTGGTCGCCACGGCGGCATACGGCGTGGGCAACGCCGTCGGCCCCTTGAGCACGGCCGACGCGGAGGTCGAGCACGTCTCCGCGGCGGACGCCGATCACGGGGGTGACCATGGCGGCACCACCCCGGATTCCGAGCCGGAGCTGCCGGGGGGGCTCGCGTCGAGCGCGGGCGGCTACACGCTCGTGCCCGCCGAATCGGCCCTGAACCCGAAGGCCGTCGAGGACTTCACCTTCCGGATCGTGGGACCGGACCGGGCCACTGTCACCGCGTTCGACGTCGAGCACGACAAGCGGATGCACCTGATCGTGGTGCGCCGGGACGGCACCGGGTTCCAGCACCTGCATCCCGGGATGGCGCCGGACGGGACCTGGTCGGTCCCGCTCGCCGTGCCCGCCGCCGGCTCCTACCGGGCATTCGCCGACTTCACCCCCACCGGCGGGACGGGCACCACGCTCGGCGTCGACCTGAGCGCGCCGGGCCTGTTCGAGCCGGTCACCCACGTGCCGTCGCGTACGGCGACGGTGGACCGCTACGAGGTGACGCTCAGCGGCGAGCTAGTCGGCGGGCAAGCCTCGCCGCTCACCCTCACCGTCCGCGAGGACGGCCGGCCGGTGACGGACCTGGAGCCCTACCTCGGCGCCTACGGCCACCTCGTCGCGCTGCGCGAGACAGACCTGGCCTACCTGCACGTCCACCCCGACGGTGCGACCGGCGACCGGCGACCGGCAGCCGGTCCGAAGATCCCGTTCGTCGCGGAAGTGCCCAGCGCCGGCAGCTACCGGCTGTTCCTGGACTTCCAGCACGACGGGGTCGTCCGCACGGCGCAGTTCACCGTGCCCACCGGACCGGCCCCGCCGGACGCCGACGCGTCGCCATCGGAGGGAACGCCCGATGCCGGGCACGTCGACGACGGCCACGGGCACTGATCGCGAGAGGAGGGCCGGCGCCCATGAGCACCAGCGCGACGGCTGGCACGAACACGGCCACCACGGCGGCGAACCCCGCCGACGCCGCGGTGACCGAGATCGAACTGTCGATCGGCGGGATGACCTGCGCGTCGTGCGCGCACCGCGTCGAGCGCAGGCTCAACAAGATCGACGGTGTCACCGCCACGGTCAACTACGCCACCGAGAAGGCCCGGGTGAGCGCCCCGGGCGGCGTCGACCCGGGCGTGCTGGTGGCCCAGGTCGAGGCGGCCGGCTACACCGCCGAACTGCCCCGGCCGCGGGCGGCGGACACAGAAGCGGCCGCCGGTGCGGCCGCCGGTACGGCCGACGCCGAACCGGACCCGACACGGCCGCTGCGCCAGCGCCTGATCGCCAGCGCAGTGCTGGCGGTGCCGGTGGTCGCGATGGCGATGGTCCCGGCGCTGCAGTTCACCAACTGGCAGTGGTACTCCCTCGCGCTGGCGAGCCCCGTCGTGACCTGGGCCGCCTGGCCGTTCCACCGAGCCGCGTGGACCAATCTCCGGCACGGCGCGGCCACGATGGACACCTTGATCTCGATCGGGGTCGGCGCGGCGTTCGTCTGGTCTTCGTACGCGTTGCAGTTCGGCACCGCCGGAACGCCGGGCATGGTGCACCCCTTCGAGCTGACGATCGCTCGCGGCGACGGCACCGGCAACATCTACCTGGAGGTCGCCGCCGGAGTCACCACGTTCATACTCGCCGGTCGCTACTTCGAGGCACGCGCGAAGCGGCGTGCCGGCGCGGCGCTGCGGGCGCTGCTGGAACTCGGCGCCAAGGACGTCGCGCTCCTGCGCGACGGAACCGAGGTGCGCGTCCCGATCGGCCAGCTAGCCGTCGGCGACCGGTTCGTCGTCCGGCCCGGGGAGCGGATCGCCACCGACGGCGTGGTCGAAGAAGGCTCGTCCGCCATCGACGCCTCGATGCTGACCGGCGAGTCCGTTCCGGTCGAAGTGGCACCGGGCGACGCGGTGACCGGAGCGACAGTCAATGCCGGCGGGCGGCTGATCGTGCGCGCCACCCGGGTCGGCGGCGACACCCAGCTGGCCCAGATGGCGAAGCTCGTCGAGGAGGCCCAGAACGGCAAGGCCGCCGCGCAGCGGCTCGCCGACCGGATCTCCGGCGTGTTCGTACCGGTCGTCATCGCCCTGGCCGCCGCCACCCTGGCCTTCTGGCTCGGGGCAGGCGCCGACGCTGCGGAGGCGTTCACCGCCGCGGTCGCCGTGCTGGTCATCGCCTGCCCGTGCGCGCTCGGGCTGGCCACGCCGACCGCGCTGCTGGTCGGCACCGGGCGGGGCGCGCAGCTCGGCATCCTGATCAAGGGCCCCGAGGTGCTGGAGTCCACGCGACGGGTCGACACGATCGTGCTGGACAAGACCGGAACGGTCACCACCGGCCGGATGAGCCTGGTCGAGGTCCACGTCGCCGCCGGCGTCGACGAGGCGGAGGCACTACGGCTGGCCGGCGCACTGGAGAACGCCTCGGAACATCCGATCGCCGCAGCGATCATGCGCGGGGCCCGCGACCAGGTCGGCAGCCTGCCCGACGTCGAACAGTTCACCAACCTGGAAGGACTCGGCGTGCAGGGCGTCGTCGACGGGCACGCCGTGCTCGTCGGGCGCTCGGCGCTGCTGGACGAGTGGAGCCAGCCGCTTCCCCCGGACCTCGCCACGGCCAAGTCCGCCGCCGAGGAAGCCGGCCGCACCGCCGTCGGCGTCGCCTGGGACGGCCGGGCCCGCGCCGTGCTCGTCGTCGCGGACGTGGTCAAACCCACCTCGGCGCAGGCTGTCACCCAGCTTCGCCGCCTGGGACTGACCCCGGTCCTGCTCACCGGCGACAACACGACGGTCGCCCGAGCGGTGGCCTCGGAAGTGGGCATTGACGCCGGCCCTGACACCGTCGTCGCGGAGGTCCTGCCCACCGGCAAGGTCGACGTGGTCAAGCGCCTGCAGGCCGAGGGCAAGGTGGTTGCGATGGTCGGCGACGGCGTCAACGACGCCCCCGCCCTCGCCCAGGCCGACCTCGGCCTGGCCATGGGCACCGGCACGGACGTCGCGATCGAGGCCAGCGACCTCACCCTCGTCCGGGGCGACCTCCGGGCCGCGGTCGACGCGATCCGGCTGTCCCGCCGCACCCTGGCGACGATCAAAGGAAACCTGTTCTGGGCGTTCTCGTACAACGTCGCCGCGCTGCCCCTGGCCGCGGCCGGCCTGCTCAACCCCATGATCGCCGGAGCCGCCATGGCGTTCAGCTCAGTGTTCGTCGTCGCGAACAGCCTGCGACTGCGGCGTTTCACCGGCCAGATCGACGATCCGCCAGCGACGACAGCTGCGCGGAACCTGTCAACCTGATCGAGACAAGATCTTGTAGGAATTACTGAGCTGGCTGTTCTGTGGCGGTGGCGGGCTGGGCCGGGATCGTTCCGGGTGGGTTGATCCAGGCGGGTGCCGGCAGCGGTGGTGGCGCGGGCGGCCGGCGGACGAACCGTTTCGTCGGGTAGCCAGACGTCGACGAGTGTGCCGAAGTCCTCCTCGGCGAAGGGGAACGCGCGGTTCATCGCCGTCACCAGGCGCCGGGCGGCCGCGTCGTCGAAGCCTGGAACGTTCGGCCTGAGGTGTTCGACGGCCTCGGCGAGGATTGCGGAACTCCAGCAGGCCGCGGTCCATCAGCTTGCGGACCTGGGGACGTGACATGCCTAGCAGCACCGCCGCCTCCGTCGGCGTAACCTCGGCGGCGCGAGGGGTCACGACGAGTTCCTCGCCTCTCACCCGGGCGTCGAGCAACCGCGAGACCAGTTCAGCCGTCTCGCGGGAGAGTGCCACCCGCACCTCTCCACTGGACATCGCCAGGGCGCGGTGCAGAGCCTCGGCATCGCGTAGCAGCAGCTCTGTCATGCCAGCCTCATCCGCTCCACGTGCACCAACTGCACCACGACACGGCGACACGGCGGCGTGCATCCGCCGCGCCAGGCGGAGCGAACCGGATCTTGTCGCCGATTACCAATGCGTCCACGCCCCGAAGTGACCCCGCCATTCATGGTGGAGGAGGAACGCCGGCGGTCGCTGTCCACGGAAGCGGGATCACTCCATTCTTCCGCTTACGAGACACGGGCACGGCGCCGAATCGTACCCTGGCGCCCGCGCGCTCTGGTGGGGCAGCTGGGTGGCGGCGAGCGTGGTCGGCCGCTCGGGTGGCCCGGGCTGAGATCGTCGATCTCCGTGTGCCTGCTGCGTAGGGTGGTGGGCGGAGCGCTTCCCTGCTGGTGGCCCCGGGACCCGCGGAATTGCGAAGCGATTTCGGGGGAATGGAGGAGGTGACGATCGGTGAGTCGCCGGTTCCAGACGGCTGGTCCGTGCCGCCCGGGGATCGACTACATGATCCCGGCGCTGTCGCGGCTACCGGAGGTGCCCGGTCTCGTCGAGCAGGAGGGGTACTTCGTCGTGCACGCGCCGCGGCAGACGGGGAAGACGACGACGCTGCAGGCTCTCGCGGACGAGCTGACCGCGCGGGGGCGGTACGCGGCCGTGCTGTTCTCCTGCGAGGTCGGCCGGGCGGCACACGACGACTACGGCCGCGCGGCGCGGGGCATTCTCCAGATGATCCGCGAGGCCGCCGAGGACGCGCTCCCGACGGAGCTGCGCCCGCCGCAATGGCCCGACGCCCCAGACGAGACCCTGCTGGGCACGGCACTGCGCGCGTGGGCGCGGGCCTGCCCACGGCCCCTGGTGCTGTTCTTCGACGAGATCGACGCCTTGCAGGGGCAGAGCCTGCTCAGCATCCTAAGCCAGCTGCGCAACGGCTACCGTGGTCGCCCCAGCCAGTTCCCGGCGTCGATCGCGCTGTGCGGCCTGCGCGACATCCGCGACTACAAGTCGGCCGCGGGTGGCGACCCGTCCCGATTGGGGACGTCCAGCCCTTTCAACATCAAGCTGGAGTCGCTGCGGCTGGGGGACTTCACCCCGGACGAGGTCGCCGAACTCTACGGCCAGCACACCGCGGACACCGGGCAGGAGTTCACGCCAGCGGCGGTGGCGCGGGCCTACGAGCTGACCGCCGGTCAACCGTGGCTGGTCAACGCACTCGCGCGTGAGATCGTCGTGAAGCTGGCGGTGCCGGCCTCGGCGCCGATCACGGTCGACCACCTGGAGCAGGCCAAGGAACGACTGATCCTTGCCCGGGCGACCCACCTGGACTCCCTGGCGGCCCGGCTTGCCGAGCCCCGTGTCCGCCGGATCGTGCAGCCGCTGCTGGCCGGCGACCTCATCCAACTCAACCCCTATGACGACGACCTCGCCTACACCCGCGACCTCGGCCTGATCGCCCCAAAGAATCCGGTGCGGATCGCCAACCCGATCTACCGTGAGGTCATCGTCCGGGTCCTGACCTCACAGGTCGAGGCCAACGTCGTCGCCGACCCCCGCAGCTTCGTCCGGTCAGACGGCCGTTTCGACTTCCAGATGCTGCTGCGGGAGTTCGCCGAGTTCTGGATCGAACACGGCGATGTCCTCACGTCGACCGAGCACTACCACGAGGTCGCCCCGCAGCTCGTCCTCATGGGATTCCTCCAACGCGTCGTCAACGGTGGCGGCTATGTGGAACGCGAGTACGGCGTCGGCGCCGGGCGGATCGACCTGCTCGTGCGATGGCCCTACACGGATCAGGGCGGCAAACGCCGCTGGCAGCGCGAGGCCCTCGAGCTCAAGGTCTGGCACCCGGGCAAGGCAAACCCGCTGCGCCAGGGCCTGGCCCAGCTCGACCGCTACCTCGACCGTATCGGCCTCGACGCTGGGACCCTCATCCTCTTCGACCGCCGCCCAGGCGCAGCGGACATCACCGAACGCACCCAGTTCGATACGGTCACCACACCGACGGGCCGCGCTGTAACCCTCCTGCGAGCCTAAGTGGTTGGCGCTGGAAGTTCCTCGGGGGTCGTCAGGCGGCCTCGGGCACGGGCTGACGGACGGCCGCTGCGGGTTCCTGGTCCGGGAGCCGGGCGAGGTGCCGGGCGAGATCGGCGGCGGTGTACTTCCACTTGAACGGCGTCGCGGTCACGTTGTAGCGGGCGATGAATGCCTGCAGCGTGGCCGCGAGCGCCTCGGTGCTGGCGAAGTCGTTCGGGGACACGACCTTCCGCTGGATGACCGAGAAGAAGATCTCTACCTGGTTCAGCCAGGAGGCGTGGACCGGGGTGTGGATCAGCACGCAGGTCGGATGTGCCTTCTTCAGTCGTTTGATCGAGGCCTGGCCGCGGTGGTCGGAGCCGTTGTCCACGATCACGAATACCCGAGGCGCGTCGCGGTAACGGGGCATGGCCATGAGCTGGTCCATCAGGGCCGCGAACGGGGCGATGCCGGTCGTCGGCGGCGTCGTCGCGATGACCTGCCCGGTGTGCACGTCGAGCGCGGCGAGCAGCGCGAGCGCGCCGTGGCGTTCGTACTCGTGCTCGACGCGCATGACCCGCCCCGGGGCGGGTGGGGCC
>NZ_CDXDOR010000172.1:0-8963 GCF_978021225.1 Frankia sp. CeTa3Moorea
CCTGGGTGCCGGCGGGGGCATCGGCGACTGCGGGGGAACCCCTGGGTGACCGAGCGGTTTCGTCGTGTCCGGATCGTTGTGGGCGGGTGGGTGGTTCCGGGCGTCCGCGCGGAACTGGGCGCGGGCGGCCAGCCGGGACCGGCGCAGCGCGCCGGCCTCCACGAACAACGTGATCCCCATCGCCGCCGCGGCCACCGCGAAGCCGACCATCCCGGGCATCTCGATCAGTCCGAGGCCCCCGCCGGCGACCCAGGCCAGCTGCAGACCGGTCTCAGAGCGGGCGAACGCGGAGTTGCGGGTGGTCTCCGGGATGTCCCGCTGGATGATCGCGTCCAGCGCCAGCTTCCCCATCGACCCCGCCATGGACGCCAGCAGCGCGGCGACCAGCGAGGTGAACTTGGTGTAGGTGATCGCCGCACCGAGGCATCCCCTGCCGCCAACACCAGCGCGAGCATGAGGATGCCCTCGGGGCGGCGCCGGCCGAGCCGGCCGCCGATGAGGACTCCCAGGCCGCTGCCGGCGCCCGCGCAGACCGCGAGCCCGCCCAGCCACAGGTTGTTCCCGCCGTTGGTGCGCAGGAGGAACACCAGATAGAACGTCAGGAAGCCGACCAGACTGCGTAGCACCAGGGCGGCGCGCAGCGCCACCGGCAGCGTGCCGAGGAACGCCCGGATCCACGTCCCGACACCGCGCCGGGCCACGCTTGAGGGAAGCGGCCCGCGCAGTGGCTGCTCACCGGCGGCGGAGTCGACGTGCCCGGGCAGGTTGAACGCCAGTAGGACCCCGGCCATGTAGACGAGGGCACAGATCCGCAACACCCAGGGATAGCCGACGAAAGGGATGTTGGCGATGCCCAACCCGACGGGTGCCACGACCGCCCCGGCGACGATGTTGACCAGCGAGATCCGTGAGTTGATCGTGACGAGCGTGAGTTCCGCCGGGGCCACCCGGGGAATGACGGCGCTGCGCGCGACGCCGAACCCGCGGGAGAGCACGAGCAGGCCGAGCGCGAGGGGGTAGACGGCCAGCCCGTCGAGCGCCCCCGCGAGCTGCCACGCCAGCAGCCCGCGGCCCAGGCAGATGGCGGCGAGCGCCGTCCGCCGGCCGTAGGCCACCCGGTCCAGCAGCGGACCGATGACCGGCGCCAGCAGGGCGAACGGCACCATGGTGACCAGTAGGTAGAGGGCGACCTTCGACCGGGCCTCGCCGGATGGGACGGCGAAGAACAGCGAACCCGCCAACGCGACGGTCACCAGCGCGTCCCCGGCGGCGTTGACGAACGACAGCTCCGTCAGCGACGACAGCCCCGACCGGTCGGCGTCATTGCCGCGCACACTCGCCCGCAGCCGGCGCAGGCTGTTCACCACTGTGCTGCCCAGGTTCACCCTGCCCAGTGTCCTCGTCTTGGACCGGCGCCGTCCTGGACCGGCGCCACTACGACCACGTCGGGCGGTGGGAGGGTTCGTGGGTGAGAATACTTCCCGTGGATGCTCCCGATGTTCGTAGGACGGTCCGGTCCGGGCGGGAACCCGTGGCCGATCCGACCTGTGCGGCCGCCGTCGACCTGGCCCGGCAGGCGGCCGTCGAGGAGGCGGGGTCCGCGGCGGAGGTCGGTGAGCATCTCGGCGTCGAGAGCGAGGGGGACCGCCTCGCCCTGCACCGGTTCGCCTGCCTGTCGCGGGCCTACCCCGGCTGGGTCTGGACGGTGATCGTTACCCGAGCCGCGCGGGTGCGCAAGGCGACGGTCGACGACGTCGTGTTGATGCCCGGGGACGGGGCCATGCTGGCGCCCCCGTGGGTCCCCTGGTCGGAGCGGCTGCGGCCGGGCGACGTCGGCGTCGGGGATCTGTTGCCGACCGCCATCGACGATCCTCGGCTCGCGCTGCGCACAGAAGACGCCGAGGAGTTCGCCGACACCGACGTCTTCATCGAGCTCGGTCTGGGGCGGGCCCGGGTGCTGTCCGTGACCGGGCGGGAGGAAGCGGTCGAACGCTGGTACGCGGGTCCCGCCGGCCCGGGCGCATCCATCGCCAAGGTGGCGCCCGCATCCTGCCTGACCTGCGGATTCCACGTGCGGCTCGCGGGTGCGCTCGGCCGGATGTTCGGCGTCTGCGCCAACGAGCTCGCACCGGACGACGGCCGGGTCACGTCGATCGACCACGGCTGTGGGGCGCACTCGGAGGCACTGGTGGCTCCTTCGGCGCATCCCGAACCCGTCCTGTTCGACGAGGACCCCTCCGACCTGGAGCCGATCGACGTCGAGCTGGTGGGCGTGGCCGCCCATCCGCCGGGTTCGGTGGACGACAACGGGGCGGGCGAGACCGCGGACGGCCCGGGACCGGAGCCCTACGGCCACTCCTGACCGGCCTCGCCCGCCGACGCTGGGACTTACTTGGATTTATCCGGACGTACTCGGCTCGGACGTACTCGTGTCTAGGTGAGCCGGCCGAACAGCGCCGGCAGCGTTCCCTCGTGCGCCGCGCGCAGCTCGTCGAGGCCGACGGTGAAGGCGTCCTGTACGTCGAGGGTGTCCCCGTTGACGACACCGACGCGCCGCCACGGCAGCCCCCGCACCTCGCACATGCCGGTGAAGCGCAGTTCCTCCGCGCGGGGCACCGCGATGACGGCGCGGCCGGCCGACTCGCTGAACAGCTCGACGAACGGGTCTGATCCGGCCGGCAGGATGATCCGGGCGCCGTGCCCGCCGCGCAGGCACGACTCGACGAGCGCCTGGGCGAGCCCACCGTCGGAGAGGTCGTGCGCGGCGGTGAGCATGCCGTCGCGGGAACCGGCGACGAGGATCTCGCCGAGCAGCTTTTCCCGGGCGAAGTCGACGGCCGGCGGCTCGCCGCCGAGATGGCGATGCGTCACCCACGCCCACTCCGAGCCGCCGAATTCGTCGGCGGTGTCGCCGAGCAGGATCAGGACGTCTCCCTCCTCGGCGAAGCCGATGGGCGTCCGGCGAGTGACGTCGTCGAACAGGCCGAGCACCCCGATCACCGGGGTCGGATGGATCGGCGTCGAGCCGGTCTGGTTGTAAAACGAGACGTTGCCGCCCGTCACCGGGAGGCCGAGCCGCCGGCAGCCCTCGGCGAGGCCCGCGCACGCCTGGGCGAACTGCCACATCACCTCGGGATCCTCGGGGGAGCCGAAGTTCAGGCAGTTCGTCACCGCGATCGGCACCGATCCGGTGGCGGCCACGTTGCGGCACGCCTCCGCCAGGGCGAGCTGGGTGCCGGCGAACGGGTCGAGCCGTGCGTACCGCCCGTTGCCGTCGGTGGCGAGCGCGATCCCCAGGCCGGTGGCCGCCGACAGCCGGAGCACGCCCGCGTCCTCCGGCTGGGCGAGCACGGTGCCCGCCTGCACGTACCGATCGTACTGGTCGGTCACCCAGGCCCGCGAGCACAGGTTCGGGGAGGCGACCAGCCGCAGCAGGGTCTCCCGCAGCTCCGGCCCGGTCCGTGGCCGGGCGAGCCGGGCGGGCGTGGGCGCGTCCGCCCGGACCAGGTCGAAGTCGACCGGGCGGCGCAGAGGGCGCTCGTAGACCGGGCCATCGTCGGCGAGTGATCCGGGCGGAACGTCGACGACGACCTCGCCATGCCAGCGTACGGTCAGCCGACCGCTGTTGGTGACGGTGCCGATCCTGGTCGCGAGCACACCCCAGCGCTCGGCGAGGGCGAGAACCTCGGGCAGCGCCTCGGGCGTGACGATCGCCAGCATGCGCTCCTGGGACTCGCTCGCGAGGATCTCGTGCGCCGCCATCGACGCCTCGCGCAGGGGCACGAGGTCGAGGTCGACCTCCATGCCGCCGGGCTGGCCGGTGGCGATGCCCGCGGCGGTGGTCTCGGTCAGCGCGCAGGTCAGCCCGGCGCCGCCGAGATCCTGGATGCCGGTGACGAGCTTGCGGTCGAACAGCTCCAGGCAGGCCTCGATCAAGATCTTCTCGGTGAACGGGTCGCCGACCTGCACCGAGGGCCGCCGGGCCGGGCCGCCGCCCTCGTCGAAGGTCGCCGACGCCAGTATCGAGACGCCGCCGATGCCGTCCCGGCCGGTCTTGGCGCCGAGCAGGACGACGGCGTTGCCGACCCCGGTCGCCGCCGACGTCTGCACCCGATCGACCGGCATGACCCCGACGCACAGGGCGTTGACCAGCGGGTTACCCGCGTAGGTCGGGTCGAAGACGACCTCGCCGCCGATGGTGGGCAGGCCGAGGCAGTTGCCGTAGCCACCGATGCCGGCGACGACCCCGGGCAGGACCCGGGCGGTGTCCGCAGCGTTGGCCTCGCCGAAGCGCAGCGGGTCGAGCACGCCGATCGGGCGGGCCCCCATGGTCAGGATGTCGCGGACGATGCCGCCTACACCCGTCGCGGCCCCCTGGTACGGCTCGACGAAGCTGGGGTGGTTGTGCGACTCGATCTTGAAGGTGACCGCCAGCCCCTCGCCGACGTCGACGACGCCCGCGTTCTCCCCCATGCCCACCAGCAGCCGGTCCGTCGACGGGGTATCCCGGAACTGCCGCAGATGCACCTTGGAGGACTTGTAGGAGCAGTGCTCGCTCCACATCACCGAGTACATCGCGAGTTCGGCGTCGCTGGGCCGGCGACCGAGGGTCGCGATGATCAGGGCGTACTCGTCGTCGGTGAGCCCCAGCTCCCGGTAGGGCTGCTCGGCGGGGGGACTCACGGAGGTGGCCGCGGGGGCGGCGGGGTTGCCGGTCACCCTCCCATCCTCGCCGATATCCCCTGATCCGGGCTCCCGGGCGGACAAGGAGACCCCTTCGTAACCAAAAATCTCTCTTTAAGAGGAAAAAGCCGACAAAACGCCGGACAGTACCGAGGTGAACATGCGAAGCCCGCCGACCCCGGGGCCGGTGAGGTCGTCAACAGCGTGCTCGGGATGCGGCATCAGGCCCACGATCGTCCGGCTCTCGTTACAGATCCCGGCGATGTCAGCGGCCGACCCGTTGGGATTCCCGCCGACGTAGCGCACCACAACCCGCCCGGCCGCCTCGAGTTCGGCGAGCACGCCCGGGGCCGCGACATAGCGACCATCCCCATGCTTCACCGGGATGACGATCTCCTCGCCGTCCTGGTAGCCGCGGGTCCAGGCAGTGCCTGGCGCCTCGACCCGCAACCGTTGGTCGCGGCAGACGAAGTGCAGTCCCACGTTGCGAGTCAATGCCCCGGGGAGCAGGCCGGCCTCGCAGAGCACCTGAAACCCGTTGCAGATGCCGAGAATTGGCAGGCCCGCACGGGCCGCCGGGACGAGGGCCGCCACCATGGGCGAGAACCGGGCTATCGCACCGGCGCGCAGGTAGTCACCGTAGGAGAATCCGCCGGGCAGGATGACGGCATCGACGCCAGCGAGATCGCTGTCGCCATGCCAGAGGGAGACCGGTTCGGCACCGGCGGCCCGCACTGCGAGCGCCGTGTCCCGGTCGTCGAGGGAGCCGGGGAAGGTGACGATCCCGATCCGGACGGGCGGGGCCGCCTCGGTCACTACCACACCCATCGCGATACCCGCCCAGATCCCTCGGAGTCCACTCCCGTCAGCGTAGCCGGTCGGATTGTGGGGCGGCCGGTCGAGGAAGGGAGTCGGCCGATCGACGAAGGGAGTCGGCGGGGGACGGCGGGAGACGTCAGACCGGATGGATGCCCTCGGCCACCTCCGGGCGGGAAGCGGGCCAGGGCCCCGTCCGCGCCCGGCTCAGCCGCTCCCCGGGAGCGCTCTCCTCCCAGGTGAGAGTCTTCTCCAGATGCACGCGGGTGCCCCGATGGGGGCCGTCCACCTGGTGGAACTGCACCCGGTCCATCAGAGCGCGCATGAGAAAGATGCCACGGCCTTGCTCGGGAACATTTTCCGGCCTGGGGAAATCGCTGTTCTGGCGGGCCGTCCGATCGAGATTATCCATGCCGTCGAAACCGTCGCCGCGATCGCTCACCTCGATGATGGCGACTTCGTTGTCCACTCCCACCAAAACCTCGTACTCGTCGCCGTCATGGGCATGTAGAAGAACATTGTCGCACGCTTCTGTCAATGCAAGTTCAACATCGTAAATGCATTCTTGGCTGACGCCCAGGACTTTCAGGGACTGCGTGCAGATACGTCGAACTACGGGTATGGAGATCTCATCGTGGGGCAACGACAGGCTTACTTTGATCTCCATGCCGGAGGGTGTACCCGCGTCACGCATCATCAACCGAACGACCTACGCCGGCGCAGGATCGATCCGGTCACATGCCATCGGTCATCGTAATCGGTTATTGCGATAGGTTATCGCAATCGGTTATCTCAATCGGGCGGCGAGGGCTCGGCCCAGCTCGGTGCCCGAGTGCCAGGCATTCTCGATCTTCGGTGTTCCCCAGCCGTCGCCGGCGAGCCCGATCCCACTGCCGGACAGGTAGTACGGCTGTTCGTGCGGACGGTCCGGGCGGGCGAAGGTCCACCTTTGCACGTACGTCCAACTGGGTTGCACCGTGATGGTGAGCAGGCGCCGTAGTGCCGCGACGAGATCGGGCCCGGCCGCCGCGGGGTCGGCCAGCCGCGGCCGCGCGAAATCCGGCGTCGAGTGGGCGACCAGGACGGCGGCACTGTCACCCCGGCGACGGCCGTCGTCGGCGATCCAGGCGATCGTATCGTCGTCGTGGACGAAGGCTCCGTCGATCGGTGCCCAGCACCGGTAGGGCCAGCCGGCGAGCAGCGCCAGCACCGGCGACCAGGGGCGGCCGGCGAGCTGCGCCCGCTCCTCGGTGCAGGCCGGGTCGAGATGGCGCAGCGCCTGCGGGTCGGGCATCGCGAGGACCACCGCGTCGGCGGCCTCGTCGTCGACGCGGGGACCCGGGGTGATCCGGCGGATCGGCGTGGACTGCGCGACCTGCACCCCGGCGCGGGACGCGAGGTCGGCGACCAGGGAACGCAGCCCGCGCGGGGCGGCGTACCGCAGCGGGCCGGAACGCGGCTCGGCCAAGGTGGCGGTCGGCCCACTGATTACCGACATTTGGTGCGTCCAGGGGCGTACCAGGCCACGGATGAACCAATCGTCCACGACTTCGCGGAACTCCGGCGAGGTGGCGGTGAAGTACGACGCGCCGGAGTCCACGATGCGCCCGTCTATCCACCGTGAGGCCATCCGTCCGCCGATCACGCGGCCCCGGTCACGGACATCCACGGTGATTCCCTCGGCTAGCAGTGTGCTGGCGCAGGCGATCCCAGCAATGCCCCCGCCGGCAACGACGACCTTCGCCACCGACCCCCCATATATCGAGATGAATGCCGCGGGCACCGCCTGTCGAGCGGCCTTTCACCGGTTCCCGCGGCGTCGTCTTCCTGGATGTGCCGCCACGGTGACGGTGGCTTGCGGACGAGCGTCGATGATGCTCGCCATCAGTCCCGCCAGGGCCCGTCCGCCGAACGGCTGTGTTCATCGTGCCCATTGAGGAGGGGGCCGCGTGCGGTATCCGTGGTAATGGTTCCGCAGTGACGGGATAGTCCCTGCCGTGGAAGAGGGTTATCCCTGAATGGGCGCCCGAGATGCCGGGGATGCATCTGTCGTCGACCGGATCTGTCCTCGACCGGATCTGTCGGCTGTCGGCTCTCCGTCGGCCCGCTCCTACGACGGGGCCCGCTCCCGCGACGGGAGCGGTGGTGTTTGCCACGGGCGCGGCCGCCACCCGGCACCCTCGTCATCCGCCGACCATGGCTTAGCCTTACCCGCAGGAAGTCCATGACCGCGCGTGACGGTCTCTACCTCAGGAGGTCGTGATCGCTCGCCGACCCGCACCCCAGCGTCCCGGCACCCGCCCGGCACGAGTCGCCACGCCCGGCTCTGGCGGGGGAGCCGCACGGAGCCGTCGCCGCCCGTCCGTCCACGGATCCGATGGGGCCATCCCCGCCGTCGGACCGCGGGAACCCTGTCCCTGCGGGTCGGGCCGTCGTTACAAGGCGTGCCACGGCGAGCGGAACCGGCCGGCTCCCGTGCTGCGCCCGTTCGCGGGCCGCCGCGACGAGCCGGACCTGGTCGCCCTGCGGGAGCTGGTGCCCAGCGCCACCGCGCCGCTGACCCTGGCGGCGGCCTACCTCGCCGACCATCCTGAGCACGCCGGCCGGCGCATCACGCTCTGCACGATGCTGCCGCAGGCCGCCCCCGCCCTGGTGCGCGAGGACGGCGAAATCCTGGTCGCCCTGCAGATCGCCCTTCCGGGTCTGGACGCATCGCGGGATGTCGCCGGTGCCTTGCTCGCCGCACTCGCCGCTGAGCCGGGGAGTGTGATCGACATCCCGCCTGCCTCCGCGCCGCGCCTCGTGGAACAACTGCCCGCGGGACTCGCCGGGTTGCCCCGGCTCACCGACCTGCTGGACCCGGCACCCCTGGGCATCACCGTTCATTCCGGGTTCGGATGGTGGCTGCCACCGTCGGACGAGGAGAGCGGTCCGAACCAGGAGGTGGCGGTGATGCTGGAGCGCGCCAACGCCACCGTGGTGCCCACCGTACGGCTCACCTCGGTGCCGGCCGCCTACTGGTGCCACCCCGGTGACCGCTGGCACCTGCGGTGGGCGCTTCCGCTGGCCTGGCCGGGCGCGGCGGGTACTGCGGCGGGCACCGGCTCCGAGGCCGAGGCGGTCGCTCCCATCGGCGCGGGCGCCGACGTCGCCCCCACCGAGGAGGCGTTGCTGGATGCGCTGGCTCGCCTGGCTGCGGCCGAACGTCTCACGGTGGGGGAGGGCTCCAGGTTCATCGGGTTCTTCCGCGCCGACGGGCTCGTCGTTCCCGTCTGGGATCTCGCGCCCGGAAGCGAGGCGGACCGCTGTGAGGAGCCGGCCGCCGCGCTGCGGGTGGCCTATCAACGGGCACTGGCCGACACCACGGCACTGACCGCGCACGAACGCCGGGTGCGGGCGGGTCTTGTTGGACGCAGCCTCACCCTGCGCTGACGGCGTCGGCGCCAGACCGCGGTGTGGGGGTG
>NZ_CDXDOR010000173.1:0-8839 GCF_978021225.1 Frankia sp. CeTa3Moorea
ACGAAGAACTGGCGAATCCTCACCAGCCGTTACCGCAGCGACCTCGGCCGTATCGATGCCGACATCCAGGCAGCCGTCGGCCTCCAGAAAATCAACGAACAGCAATCCGAGCGAATACTGAGCTTCGAGAGAATCAAGAGAGTTTCTGAATAACTTCCCTGGGCCACAACCCCACCCGCCGGGTCACCGTCGGGCGGGAGCGGCTGCGGCAGCTGCTTCACCACCACGCCATCTCCTTCCAGCGCACCCGAACCTGGAAGGAAACCACCGACCCGGACGCCGACGCCAGGCTGGACCGCATCGAGGACGTGACCCGCCGCTTGCCCGACCGCTGCTTTCGCCTTCGACCAGTTCGGGCCACTGTCCATCCGCCCTTGCCACGGGCCCTGCCCGGCGCCACGCAAGCACCCCGACCGCGTGCACGCCACCTACCACCGCACCCACGGCATCCGCTACTTCCACGGCTGCTACTCCCTCGGTGACGACACCCTGGCCGCGCTCACAAGCATCCGCGCCTCCGGCGGACCTCGTGACCGTCATGATGCCGGGGTTGCCGTAAGGTCAGCGTTCGGGCGTGGCCAAGATCTTGAACAGCATGGTGTTGGCGGTGGTGAGCATCTGGACGTCGACCCGGCGCAGGCATTCACCCAGGGCAGCCTTGGCCACAAACGTGACCAGGCCCATCACGGCCCACTGCCCCTCCCCCAGGTCGACGCAGAACCCCTCATCGGTGGCGTGCTCCACGACCAGGGCGACCAGCACGGTCGGCTCGTAGGCGATCTCGTTGTAGACCGTGGAGCTGAGGACCAGCACCGCCTGCGGCGCCGGCCCGATGCCCGCGGTCCAGATCTCACCGCGCCGCGGTGGCCTCACCCGGCGGCGTCGGCGAGATTGGGCAGCCCCGACACCGCGAGAGCCCGCTGGTTGGCCTCCCCGAAGGCGAGGGCCGCACCGGCCACCGCCGGGTCGGCCCGCACCCAGGCCCCGTGCGCGGCGCAGCGCCGGCGCATGTCCTCGGCGTCAAGCACGCCCTCGACCCAGGCGTTCATCGAGGTGTGCTCGGCCTCGGCGTACCGCTTGACCGCCTCGTAGGCCTCAGCCGAGAGCCGGAGCGTGATCGTGCGCGACATGCGCAACATGCTAGCAAGATCTGAATGCTAGCAAGATCTGACAGCAGTATCCGCCACAGCGCGGAACGCCTGGTCGCACTATCCGGTCACCAAAATCGACATATTATATGTCCATTTATGTGATTCCGTTGCTCTACCTGGCGGGTCATCTGCCTGGGCGGGACGCGGGCCGTGGAATGTCCGTGGCCCCGACGACGCTGGACTGCGCAGGCATCGTCCTGCCTACCGTGAAGGAGGGTTCACCATGAGGGCCACGCCGTCCTCCCCCGGGTCGTCCACCCCGCCAACCGCGGTCCCACCGACCGCGGTCCCGTCTTCCGCCACACCCCCCTCCGCGGGTCCGCGCCCGCGGCCACAGCCACAGCCACAGCCGCGGATCGACATTCGCCGGGCGGACGACAGAGCGGCGACGCGCGTCGGCTGGCTCGACTCCCACCATTCCTTCTCGTTCGGCCATCACTACGATCCGTCGAACACCCACCACGGTCTGCTGCTGGTGAACAACGACGACACGGTCGCTGCCGGGACCGGGTTCGAGACCCATCCGCACCGGGACATGGAGATCGTCACCTGGGTCCTGCGCGGATCGCTCGTGCACCAGGACTCCACCGGCCACTCCGGCGTCATCTACCCGGGACTCGCGCAGCGGATGAGCGCCGGTCGCGGGATCCTGCACTCGGAGAAGAACGACTCCTGGCGTCTCGACGACGGCGGGGAGCCGCATGACGAGCCGGTGCATTTCGTCCAGATGTGGGTCGCACCGGACCGCCGGGGCATCGACCCCGGCTACGAGCAGCTGGAGATCGACGACGAGCTGCTACGCGGCGGCCTGGTACCGGTGGCGTCCGGGATGGCCAGGCACCGCGGGCAGAGCGCGATCACGATCAGAAACCGGTTCGCGGCCCTGTGCGCCGCCCGGCTCAGCCCCGGTCGGGACGTCACGCTTCCCGAGGCTCCCTACCTGCACCTGTTCGTGGCGCAGGGCGAGGTGACGTTGGAGGGGACGGGTGTGCTGCGCGCCGGGGACGCGGTCCGGTTCACCGCGACCGGCGGTCAGCGGGTCAGCGCCTCGGCTCCCGCCGAGATCCTGGTCTGGGAGATGCACGCCGACCTGGCCGATCTGGCCAATCTGTCCGACCTGTCCGACCTGTCCGACCTGTTCGGTCTGGCATGATCGCGCGGCAGCCGAATTGTGGGGAGCCAGACACGGTCCAGGGACCGCAGACCGTGCTCAGGTCCCCCAAATTCACCGGCCGACGGCCAGCCGGTCCTGATGGGCGAAGAGCTGGTCGTGCATCTCCCAGAATCGCCCGTGCGCCCCGGCGGCCTCCGCAGCCAGCGCCGCGGTGAGCCCGTAGGGATGGACGTCGAACACCGGGAAGTGCCGGAAGACCAGCCGGGCCTGCCCCTGCGAGGTCTCGGTGAACTCGTGCAGGACGGGAGTCGCCCGGGCGCAGTACGGGCATTCGAAGTCGGCATACTCGACGACGACGACCGGGGCGTCGGCCGGCCCGCGGGAATGGCGGAACGGGCCGATCGGCACCGCGGGAGCGGCGGTCCCGGCCAGGATGGATCCGGCCAGGTCACGATTATGACCACCCCGTCGCGCCCCCACCCGCCACCGTGCCGACGGGGGCGGATCGCCAGTGCCGAGGTGGTGAACAATTGGCAGCATGGGCGACCAGCGAGATCCCGGCAGGCGGGAGCGACCTCGGCCGGACTGGGCGACCACCGGGGCGGCCGATCCGCCGAACCCGGCCGAGCCACCGCCTCCCGCCAGACAGGAACATCCCGCCGAACAGGTACACCCCGCCAGACAGGCACATCCCGCCGCACCACCGCCTCCGGCGGATCCGCCGCGTCCCCTCGATCTCAACGCCGACCTCGGCGAGGGTTTCGGGGTCTGGCGCCTCACCGAGGATGAAGCCCTGCTCGACCTGGTCACCAGCGCCAACATCGCCTGCGGGTTCCACGCCGGTGACCCCGCGACAATGCGGCGGACGTGCGAGCAGGCGGTCCGCTGCGGAGTCCGCATCGGCGCCCAGGTCAGCTACCGCGACCTCGCCGGCTTCGGTCGCCGCCGCATCGACATGGACCCCGACGATCTACGTGACGACGTCCTCTATCAGCTCGGCGCGCTGGACGCCTTCGCCCGGACGGCCGGCGACCGGGTCCGCTACGTCAAGCCGCACGGCGCCCTCTACAACGCCATCGTCACCGACGAGGAGCAGGCGCAGGCCGTCGTCGAGGCCATCCGCTGCTACGACGCGACGCTGCCGGTCCTGGGCCTGCCCGGATCGGCGTGGTTGCGGCGCGCGAGCGAGGCCGGCCTGACCGCGGTCGGCGAGGCGTTCGCCGACCGCGCCTACACGGCCGCGGGCACTCTGGTCTCCCGGCGCACGGCCGACGCCGTCCTGCACGATCCCGACGTCGTCGTCGCGCGCGGCGTGCGGATGGCGGTCAAGGGCGTGGTCGTCAGCCGGCAGGGCACACCGGTGGACGTCGACGCCCGCTCTCTCTGCGTGCACGGGGACACGGCGGGCGCGGTCGAGCTGGTCAGACGGCTGCGCCAGGCCCTGCTCGACGCGGGTGTCCCCCTGATCCCGTTCAGCTGAGAGGATCGCGATGCGCATCCTGCCCTGCGGTGACGAGGCACTGCTCGTCGAGGTGGCCGGCCTGGCCGAGGCCGAGGCCCTCTACGCGCGGCTGCGGCGGATCGCCCCGGTCGGGATCATCCAACTGGTTCCCGCGGCGCGGACGGTGCTGGTCGCGTTCGATCCCGCGGCGACCGACGCCGGGCGCCTGAGCGCCGCCCTGCTGCGCGCCGCCGGGGCTCAGCCCGGCACGTCCGGCCCCACGCCCTCGTCCGGCCCCGCGCCGCAGACCGGTCCCGATCCCTCGTCCGGCCCCGGGCCGCAGGCCGGTCCCCCGCTCAACCGGGACGTCGTGACGATACCGGTGCGCTACGACGGCCCCGATCTGGCCGAGGTCGCCCGGCTCAGCGGACTGACTCCGGCGCAGGTCGCGGACCGGCACGTACGTGGCGGGCACCGGGTCGCGTTCTGTGGCTTCGCTCCCGGCTTCGCCTACATCGCGGGCCTCGACCCGGCGCTGCGCGTGCCACGCCGGGACAGCCCGCGCACCCGGGTCCCCGCGGGCGCGGTCGCCATCGCCGACGAGTTCAGCGGCGTCTACCCGCGGACCTCGCCTGGCGGATGGCGGCTGATTGGCCATACCGACCTGCGGGTCTTCGATCCCGGCCGGGAGCCGCCCGCCGTGCTGGCCCCGGGCACGCGGGTGCGGTTCATCGCCATCGCCGACGCCATCGCCGACGCCGACGCTGCCCGGTCGGTGTCGTGATCGAAATATCATGATCAAGATTTCATGATCGAAATCGTCGCACCAGGCCCGTTCGCCACGGTCCAGGATCTCGGCCGGCCAGGGCTCGCGCACCTGGGCATCACCCGGTCCGGCGCTGCCGACCGTCGCAGTCTGTTGCTGGCGAACCGGCTCGTCGGCAACGTCGCGACCGCGGCGGCGGTCGAGCTCACCTACGGCGGCCTCATCGCACGGTTCACGGATCCGGCGCTGATCGCGCTGACCGGCGCGCCGTGCCCGCTGGAACTCGCCGGTCGCCAGATCAGCATGTACTCCCCGGTGGACGTGCCCGCCGGCGCGCTGCTGCGGATCGGGGCACCCGATCGGGGCCTGCGCACCTACCTCGGAATTCGCGGGGGGATCGGTGTCCCACCGGTGCTCGGCTCACGATCGAGTGACACCCTCTCCGGGATCGGTCCGCAACCGCTGACCGCCGGTCGGCAGCTGCCGTCGGCGGCCGACAGCGCGGACCCGCCGACCGTCGACCTCGCCCCGCTCGCCCAGTACCCGGACGAACCGACCCTGCGGGTCCTCGCCGGCCCCCGCGACGACTGGTTCACCGCGGACGCGCTGCCCACGCTGTTCTCCGCGTCCTATGAGGTGACGGCCCAGAGCGACCGGGTCGGCGTGCGGCTCGTCGGGCCGGCGCCACGCCGCCGGATCACCGCGGAGCTGCCCTCGGAGGCCATCGTCACCGGAGGGATCCAGATCCCCCCGGACGGGCGGCCGGTCCTCTTCCTCGTCGACCATCCGGTCACCGGGGGTTATCCCATGCTGGGCGTCGTCGCGTCCGAGGATCTGCACCTGGCCGCGCAATGCCGGCCCGGCCAGCGCATCCGGTTCCGGCCTTACCACGGCTGGACCACAAGATGACAGGCGAGGAGCGCCACCCGCGAAATTCGTTATCTTTGCTCGTATTGCTCCCGGGGGGGGAGACCCGAGGAGGCCTTATGGGTTCGGTTCGATTCACGACCGTCATCGCCGCCGCGTCCGTGGCCGCCCTCGCAGCGGCGCTCACCACGGCCTGCCAGGCGTTTCCCGCCGGCAAGGCAGCGTCGGCGACACCGTCTACGGGAGCCCGGGCCGACCAGGAGATCACGATCGCCGCGACTCCCATCCCGCCGCACCCGTCCGGGGCGGCGCACACGGAGCTCACCGCGGGGTCGTTCGCCCAACCGACCACGCAGCCGCACCCGCAGCCGACCACGCAGCCGCACCCGGAACCGGTTGCGGAGCCGGCGAGGACATCGCCGACGGCGTCGTCCGGCCTGTCCACGGCCACGGCCACGGCCCCGCTACCGCCACGGACCGACGAACCGCCCGCGGGCCTGCCGGACGATGCCCGCCTGCCGGTTCCGGTGCAGGCACCCCTCGTCGCACCGGGCACGAGCGCCGCACCGGGCACGAGCGCGCCCGCTCCGGCTTCGACGCGGACGCCGCCCGTCGCCCCGCCCCGGACCGGCACCGAGGCCGCCGAGGTGGTCCGGTTGACCAATATCGAGCGGGCCCGAGCGGGCTGCGGCGCGCTGACGGTCGACGCCCGGCTGGCAGCCGCGGCGCAGGCGCACAGCGCCGACATGGCGGCGAACGGCTACTTCGGTTACACCGGCAGGGACGGTCGCGGCCTCGACAAGCGGCTGGCCGCCAACGGGTACACCGCCGATCTCATCGGGGAGAACATCGCCGCCGGATCGCTCACCGCGGCTCGGACCATGCAGATGTGGATGGACAGCGCCGATCGGCGGACGACCATCCTCACCTGTGCCTTCACCGCCATCGGCGTGGGCTACGCCACCGGCGGCGCGTACGGCACCTACTGGACGCAGGACTTCGCCGGTGCCGACCCACGAAACCACTCCGGGTCGAGACGCTCAGCCCACCCTGAGGCGCACGGCCGGCCCTGAGACGCACGCTTCCCCTGTTCCCCCCGACGGATCCTTCCGTCAGTGGTGGCTGCGGCGCCGATGACGGCCGAACGCGCCCGTGCGTTCCTCGGCTCCCTCGGCCGGAGCACCCTCGGCCGGAGCACCCTCGGCCGGAGCACCCTCAGTCGGAGCGCTCTCGGCCGGAACGCCCTCGGTCGGGACCGAGGCACTGAGGCGGTCGCTGGGATAGACCTCCGGCTCCGCCAGGGGGCCCGGGCGCATGGCCGCCTGCTCCCGGAGTTCCCGCTGACGGCGCGCCGCGGCCACGTCGCGCACCCCCCGCACGCTCAGCCGACCCCACGCGGTCGAACCGAGAAAGAGGATCACGGCGCCGAGGCCGTAGAAGAAACTGATCCAGACGAGCGCCTGCCGGGCGGACCCACCGACCGGCCGGCCGAGCGCGCCGAGGTCCCAGGGGCCCGCCAGCGTCGGGCCGACGACAAACCAGGCGCCGGCGACGACCGCGAGCCACGCACCCAGCGCGGCGGTGCCCCGGGTGGAGCTCATCAACAGCAGGAACCCACCGACGAACGCGGCGGCACCCGGCAGCACCTCCAACCAGAAACGGGCCGACGTCCAGGTCCAGGCGCTGTTCGGGGTGAAGGCGAAGTCGAAGTACGGCCCGATGAACGGAATCAGCGCCCCCCACACTCCCAGGAGCATCAGCAGCAGACCACTGACCGCACCCCGGCTGCGGGGAATGTGCCAGGCGCCCAACCAGGGGGAGTCGATGTCGGCGACGTGGGTCATCGGGAGCTCCTTCCGTGGCCAACGCCAGGAACGTGCCCCGCCCGGTGCCGATGAACCCTCGCCGGCGACCAGTCACCACCCGGCGCGCGGAAGAGCCGGGCGGTTTCCCGCCCGCGTCGACGATGACCGACTGGGCGCGGACCATCTCGGCCCGGATCTGCGCCGGTGTACGATGACTGAACGGCTGGGCGCCTCCACGGGCGTTTACCGTCTCCGACGTACTGGCGGCGACGAGGTGCTTCAGGTTGACCGCGGCGTTGGCGTCACGGTCGATCACCAGCCCGCAGGACTGGCAGGCGAAGATACGGTCCGACAGGGTGAGGCTTGGGTTTCGCCCGCCACAGCCGGAACAGGTCTTCGAGCCCGGCCACGTGCAGGTCCTCGACGACCACGACGTCATGGCTGGTCGTAAGCCTGGTCGTAAGCTTGCGCAGCCCGTCGCGGCGCTGGTAGGCGACGCGGGCATGGAGGCGACCGAGGGTGGCAGCGCGTCTACGGCGACCGGCACTGCCCGGCCGATCCGGGGCAGCTTCACGTGCCGATCCCCAGCCGGACCGTAGGCGCCGGTCGTGTACCGGAACGAGTCGCGGGCCTTCCCGCGTTTCTTGAACCGGGGAAAGCCGACCCGGCGGCCCTTCCGCGTGCCCGTACGGGAGTCGGTGACGTTCTTCAACCCGCGGGCCAGCCGGTCCAGCCCGGCGCAGGACGTCGAGCATCCGCGGTGTCCACACTGGATGCGGACCGTCGTCGATCGTCAGGGCGACCGCGTCCGCGGGCGCTCCCCACCGGGGCCCACAAATGTTCCAGTAGACCATACATCGGAAATCACCGTTGAAAGCGAGACCAAGCCGACAAGAACCCGTGCGAAGGAAGGAGACGGTCGGGCTTCGGATCAAGGCGGATCGGAACGCGAACCGGGCACATCGAGATCGGTGAGATTAGCGAGATCGGTGAGACCAGGACGGGTCGGAACCAGGGTCCTCGCCGGCCGCCGGGCCCCGGTCAGACCTCAGCGGCCGCCGGGCCCGAACCGCCCAGTCCGGATCCGCCCGGGCTCGTGGCCGAGCGCGACGAGCATGTCGGCCGCTGCCTCGACGAAGCCGTTCGGCCCGCAGACGTGACTACTCCGGAGGATGTTGATCGCCGCGTTCACGCAGGTACTGACCAGGAGGAAGGCACGGGGGCGCGGACCGCCGACGGCCCTGAAAGCCCGGCGAGACGGTACCCATCGTGCACTCATCCCACGTCAGGCCCTACCGCGTCAGGCCACGTCGGTGTCATGCCGTGGATCGGGCGCGCCCTTTCGCCAAGCATGATGTTGAGGCCACGATGTCGACAATCCGGACGAATCGCCGTCTGTTAACATAAATATGCCACACAGTCCACCGATATCCGACGATCATTAGGCAACGATCGACGCCCGCCGTGCAGGAGGACCGCTCATGGCATGGCCAGCCGCTCCGGCGGGAACCATCCCGGGCACGTCCGTCGCCGGGGCATCCACCACGGAGGCCACCCCGGACCCGGCGCCCCCAGTCTCGCCCGCCCACGTCCCGGCCGCCCCGGACGCGGCCACCGCAGCTTCGATCACCCCCGTCCCGGCGCCCCCGGTCTCGGCCACGCCGGGTTCGGCCGCCGCGTCCGGGGCGGCCGGGA
>NZ_CDXDOR010000174.1:0-8631 GCF_978021225.1 Frankia sp. CeTa3Moorea
AAGGGCTTCGCCTCCGGTGAGCTTGAGAAACACCTGTCCGACGAGGGCATCGGACTGCTCCGGCCGCACCGCAAGAACGAGAAGATCCGGCCCGGGGAGTCCCTGCTCAAGAGCGTCCGACAGCTGATCGAGTCGGTCAACGACACCCTCAAGGGGCGGCTTGACCTGGAAGAACACGGCGGACGGACCTACGAGGGCATCGCGATCCGGGTCGCCCAGCGGATCATGGCCCTGGCCGCTGGGTTCTGGCACAACCACAAGACCGGCGCGCCGGTGATCCGCTCGTTGATCGCCTACGATCACTGACCCTCAGGAATCACTCGTCTAGGGAATTTGGTGAGGATCGTCCAATTACCAAGGGGCTGATTGCGGTGACGAGCGCGGACCGGCACGACCCGGAGGTCGGGCAATGGTGGAAGAGCCTTGCGGCGGAACGCAGCCCGGTCGATCTCAGGACCGACCAGCCGCACGCGGCCCGGATGTACGACTACTACCTGGGCGGCAAGGACAACTTCCCCGCTGATCGGGAGGCGGCCGAGCAGGCACGGGCCGCCTTCCCGGGCGCCAGCACCGCCGCGGTGGAGATCCGGGCCTCGCCCCGGACGCCTGGATCGTCTACACTGACAACGACCCGGTCGTGCCGGCGTAGGTTCAGGCGTCTCACCAGCATCTTTAGGTAGTCAGGCTGACCCTTGGTCCGCACCCGCGTTGCACACGCCGAAGGCTCGGACACAGTACACCGGGTACCACACTGCCAGAGCCCCGTTGGCGACGCGGTCCCCGAGCCAGCCTCGAAGAAGCCAATGACGGTCCGATATGATCACGCGAATCCTGCTGGTCAGCATCTCCCGCGGATCGGGCATGACGACGTTCCCTCGAAGCGGCAGCGCACTTCCGAATTGCCGCTTTTTGCGATCAAGGCCACGCCTTTGCGTGGCGCGACGCCAGCCCGACGGTCAAGCGAAGACGGCGGGAGCGATCAGGCTGCGCGATTGTTGACAATTGCGGCAGCAATACACGGATGGCATCCGAGCTCACGGCTGCGACTTCAGGGAGCGGTAGACGGCTCCAGTCGTCGATACTCAGGGCGGCGGCGAGAAGACGGTTAGCCGCCGTAGGGCTGTTTGCTTGGGTGAGCACCCTGGCCACGTCTGCCAGCGCCTGAGCCTGGTAGTCCGGGTCGGTGATGGTGCGGGCGACCTGCTCGGCGTCGGTGGCAACCTGACAATGGTTGTTGCGCTTTCAATGTCCGAAACAGAAGGCCACTTTCTTCGCAACGCCGGTACCGGGCCCTCCCATCACAATACCGACCGTTTCCCAAACCAGCCGAAGGCGCCCCAGCCCGATCGCGCCAAGCGTCCGCCGACGAACTTGCGAACGATTACTCCGGTCTATGCGGCCGGTGTCCGGCCACGCATTGCCGAAACCACAACACCCGACCCCCAGCCCAGCGAGGGAGCTACCAGCGCCACCACGCTTCGTAGTCAATCAAGCCCGATGTGCTACCTCGCCGCAGCCCTGGTTGCCCCGTGAGGCATCCTCGTCCCGATTGGACAGATCGCGGAGCATAGCCTTCTCCGACACTGACGATCAGGGGTCGTAGCGCAGGCGTGAGCAGCTGTCGGCTAACCGACAACTCTTCCTGTCGGTCGGACAAAAAGCTAGTCTCGCAGCGTGATCGATGTTCCTTGGGAACCGCCGGCTGTCCTGATCGCCGTCGACCTGGTGATTCTGACGCTGCGCGCGGCGAGCCTGCGGGTGCTCCTGATCGAGCGTGGGACAGAGCCATACCGGGGGGCGCACGCGCTTCCCGGTGGATTTCTCGCGCACAGCGAGGAGGATCTCGACGCGGCGGCGCGCCGGGAGCTTGCGGAGGAGACGGGCCTCGACGCCAGGGAACTACACCTGGAACAACTCGGGGTGTACGGCCGTCCCGGCCGGGATCCGCGCGGGCGGGTCGTCTCAGTGGCATACCTGGCCATCGCGCCTCGACTGCCCGATCCGGTCGCGGGCACCGACGCCGCCGACGCGGCCTGGCTGCCGGCGGACCGCGTGCTCGCGGGCGAGCTGAACCTGGCCTTCGATCATCGCCAGCTGGTCCTCGACGGGGTCGAGCGGGCCCGAGGCAAACTCGAGGTCTCCTCGCTCGCCACGGCGTTCTGCGGCCCGACATTCACCATCGGTGAGCTACAGACGGTCTACGAGGCGGTATGGGGAATACCGCTCGACCCCAGGAACTTCTATCGCAAGATCCAAGGGGTGGACGGATTCCTCGTCCCCACCGGTGCAGAGCAGCGAAGCCTCGGCGGGCGCCCGGCACGCCTGTTCAAAGCCGGCCCCAGCACCGTCCTGTCACCGCCGATCGGGCGGCCGAACGAGGCTGGAAGTTCTTCCGCCGACTGACCTTTACGACGCCGCTGCCGCGGCCGTACGCCGTATCCGTCAGGCCGCCGTCCGCGGATGCCGTCCATCCATCGGCCCCTGTCGCAGGTCCGGACTCACATGACCGGGCTGAGGGGCAGCCGCAGTTTCCGGAGAAAAGTCCATCTGGAACGGGGAGTAAGGACAATGGCAAGGACCAGACCGATCGTCATCCTGACCGCACTCGACCTCGAGTACCAGGCGGTCCGCGAGCACCTGGTGAATCCGCGGTTGCGCCGCCATCCGCAGGGCACCCGGTTCGAGGTAGGCCGGCTCGCGGCCGGCCGGTGCCAGGTGGCGCTGGCGTTGGTCGGCGTGGGCAATCAGTCAGCCGCGGTGCTGGCCGAACGCGCGATCGCCGAGTTCGATCCGGCGGCGCTGCTTTTCGTCGGCGTGGCCGGCGCCCTGCATCGCCATATCGCGCTCGGCGACGTGGTGGTGGCCAGCCAGGTCTATGCCTTTCACGGTGCCACCAGCGAGAACGACGGCGACTGGGGCCGGCCTCGCGCCTGGCCGATGTCGCACCGTGCCGAGCAGATTGCCCATCACCTGAAGCGGACGCAGTCCTGGGTGCCGCAGCAGGCCGGGCCCGAGGCCCTCCCGCAGGTGCACTTCGGGCCGATCGCGGCCGGCGAGGTGGTGCTGAACTCGACCGTCTCGGCGCTCGCCCGGTGGCTGCACGTCCACTACAACGACGCGCTCGCCGTCGAGATGGAGGCTGCCGGAGCCGCGCAGGCCGGCCAGCTGAACAGCTCGCTGCCGGTGGTTGTGGTCCGCGGCATCAGCGACCACGCGGACGGCACCAAGGAGTCGACCGACCGCCAGCAGTGGCAGCCGCGGGCCGTGGCGAACGCGGCCTCGTTCGCCATCGCGCTGGCCGAGGAACTGTCCGCCGACCTCGGACGGGCCGAGGCCGTGACGAGCACCGGGAGGACATCCGCCATGCCGAAGCCGACCCACAACATCCGTAACGTCGTGTCGGGCAGCAACACCTGGGTCGGTGCGCAGGCCGGCGTCGTCCACGGCGACGTCACTGTCGGCGCCCCCACCGAGCGGACACCGGTCGACCTGCCGACCGCGCTGGCCGGTTTCCGCGCCCAGTTGTCCACGGCACACACCGCCGGCACCGTGGACGCGGCGACCTTCGCGGCGGCCGAGGCCGAGCTCACCGCCGCCGACGAGGCCCTGCGGGCGAACTCGCCGGAGAGCCGACGCACGCTGGTGGTGTCGCTGAAGAAGGTTCGTGGCCTTGTCATTGACGTGGTCGACCTCGCCGCGAGGATCGCCGTTGTCATCACCCTCGCGCAAGGCCTGTCATGACCGACAGCTCCGGGTTTCGGGACGGGGACGCACCGTCGTCGACGACCAACTCGGTCAGCGGCTCCGCCACAGTCGGCGCGCAGGCCGGGACGGTCCACGGTGACGTCCGGGTGTACATGGTCCCGCCCGGCGCGACGCCTGAGGAGAGGTTCGAGGTCGGGGCCCTGCATCTGGAGGGCAACATGCCGCCCCGGGCGCTGGAGCTCATGAACGAGGCCGTCCTGCGCCCGACGAGAACTGACCGGATGCTCTTCCACTGGCTGTTGGCGCTGGTGAGCGGGCGTTCGCGGGACGAGCTGACAACCGAGCAGACCAGGCAGCTGAAGGAGTTCCAGGCGGGCCCACCCGCGGCCGTCCACGACGCGTGGACCGACGGGCTGCGCGTTGTGTTCCTGCTGTTGAACGCGGTCACGGCGACCGAGGACGAGATGGCCTTGGCGCTCAAGGAGCTCGACGCCCTGGACCGGAGCGTACTCGGCCGGACCCAGCGCCGGATGATTCTCCGTCACCTGGAGCAGTTCCTGGAGGGCCCCCTCGAGGACCAGCTGTGGAGGCGCGCGATCGACGTCGCCGCCCGTGGGCAGCAGGCCGGGGCGCGTCAGGACCGGGTGTGGAAGTTCTTTGAACCACCGCCCATCGAGGCTCGGGCGCGCGGCGCACGGCCGACCACAGTTCCTGCCGACACCCGGCTGCGCGCCGAGATCTCGCGGCTGGCGCTCGTGGCCTGGGCGGTGTATCTCGCGATACAGCTCGCGCTCAACGGTCGCCTGGCGGTGCTGTTCGGGTGTGCCGTCGTCCTTGTCGGCGGCCTGCTCGGCCTCCAGCGCGGAATCGTCTGGAACGTGACCTACGATCACACGCAGGACGGGAGTGAGATCCCACCCGGCGCATTTGCTCGCAAGGTCGAAGGCAGGCTCAGGTACTACGTCGCCTCGTATCGACCTCACGGTCTGACCAGCGACCAGTGGATATGGCAGACCGCCGACGCCCGGTTCAGCCTGCTCCGAGAGATCGTCGGCCAGTACTCCTACTCCCGCATCAGTATCGAGCGGATCGCCTGGCTGCTGCGTCACGAGGCAACCCATCTCAAGCGCCTGTCGGGAGGCGAGGCACGCGTCTCCTTCCGCCGGGAGCTGCGGGTCGCGCCCGGGGTGAGCGCCCGCGGAACGCTCGGGATCACCGCTGTCGTCGGTGGCTGCCTGTGGGCGACGGTCGCCGCGGCCGGCGTCGACCTCCTCCTGGCGGTGGGAACGGTGCTCGTCGTGTCGGCCGGCACCACCGGGTACGCACGTGCCTGGCTGGCCATGAACGGCGACCACCGGCGCCGGGTCGCCGAGACGGCGCAGCACGCCGAGGTTCTCGCGGCACGACAGGCGGCACTCGAACGGTGGCGGGCCCGGCTGGCCGACCGTCCCAGCGACGCGGAGCTGGCCCAGTGGCTTGACCACGACCGCAAACTCCTCCTGGACAGAGCACTGCGTCACTATCGTCTCACTGCCAGCAACGTCGTCGCCCACGCGTTCATCGAGACACCGGTAGGCGGTCCCCCCAACTCCGAAAAAGGCAAGACCGCGGCCCGCGTCCCTCGCGGTCCGTGGCGGTTCCGCAAATACCAGATCTCGGTCTTTCTGCTCACCGCCGACGGAGTTCGCAACCTCGTCTCCCGACTGAACTTCGAGACCGGCGTGTTCACGGAGCAGAACCGGATGAACTACCGCTTTGACGTGGTTGCTTCGATCCGGGTCGACCGGACGGCCAGTGACGAGCAGAAGCTCGAACTCGTCCTGGTGGACGGCACGAAGATCGGGATGCAGATGGCCGAGGTGAGCCTGGACGAGGACACGACCCACGGGGTGGACGAGAGCACGGAGTCGGTCGCCCGGCTGACACAGGATGCTGCCGGTGTTCAGCACACGATCCACGTGCTGGAGGGCATCGCCGCGGAGGGCAGGGCCTGGGTCCGCCGGACGGGTTTCGGGTGGTCGCAGGACGGCGGGAGAATCGCGTCCGCTCTGCGCGACGATTACGCCTCCCGAGGGCAGGAGTCACCCGGGAGAACCGGGACCGCCACGGATGCGGACTTGGCCGCGGCCCGCAGCGCAGAGGTGAACCTCAGCTCCGGACCGGACCGCCCGGAGGCGCGACCGGCACAGCCCGACCCCTCTCCCGACAGCCCGCAGCCGGGAGCCGACCCAAAAACGACATAGGCCGGCTTGCCGCAGCCTGGCGACCGCCGGGGAGGGATGCCGACCCGCGTCGGCCACCGTCCTGCCGGGAGCGTCCTGTTGCCGCGGCGCTGGTCCGCGCGGCCCGGGTTGTGGTGCCGGGTCAGGCAGGGTTCGCCCCGGCGGGGGAAGGCAGGACGGCGAGCAGGCGTGTCAGGACGTCGCTGGCGCGGCGGATGTCGGCGTCGTTGACGTCGAGGTGGGTGACGAGCCGCACCGTCGTCGGGCCGGCCGCACACTCGCCGCCGGCAGCCTCGACGACAAGGTCTGGCTGTGGCATCTGAGGTGAACACGATCTTTGATGATCCGGCTCGGCGTCTGGCCCCACCAGCGGGATTCACGAGTCGTTGGGCATCGCCAGCTCGATCGCGATTCCAGGAGTCCGTCCACGGAGACGAACCGACCACCCGCCCGAGCCAAGACAGCACACGACCCCGGAAGACGGCGGAGGACCCGGCACCGACGTCTCAAGGCAGGCGTCAACCGCTCGTCAGGCGGGCAGCCACGGCGGCAGCCCGGCTCACGGAACACCCCGGACGACGGTGGACCCCACGGATAACGCCGAGTTCACGACCAGCGCCGATTAACGTCAACGGACCTCAGTGGATCAAACGCCGAGGCGCTTATGATCCCCTGGTCACCGAGCCCGCGCGCATCATGCCTGCTCAACGACAACGCCCCAATCGATCTCCCGGTAGACGTCTGCAACCCAGGGGTGGTACCGGTCGTGCTGATGCAGGTTCGGGCCTCTCACCAGCATCTTTAGGCAGTCGGGCCGGGCTTTTGGTCGGTACCCGCGTTGCACACGCCGCACGGCTTGGGCACAGTACGCCGGCCGCCGCGCCGCCAGACTCTCGTTGACGACGCCGTCCGAAACGACCCCGAAGCCGGGGCCCGTCCGGTGTGATCACGCGGACCCCTGGTCAGCCCTAGATCCGCCAGTAGCGCCGACTTGCATGATCAAAGTTCGGTGATCTTCCCTTTTCGGGCTTGTTGATGTTGTTTTCGACGGCTGGGCAGGGTGAAGGCCCGGCTGTCGTGCCGGGTGAGCGCCGGGTCCACGGCCCGGGGGCGTGTTCCGCGTGGAGAACGGGCTGGTCAGACGGCCGCGGGCAGGGCGCGCAGCCGGGCGAGGGCGGTGGTTAGGTGCTGGTCGCGGCCAGGTGGCAGGCGCAGGATCAGTTGGCCTGCGTGGCGGGTGACCCGGCCGGGAATGGTGATCAGTTCGTGGCGGAGCCGGTCGCCGTGCGCGCGCCCGGCGCGCTGGTCGAACCCGGTGAGCGTCTGGAGCAGGGTGGACAGCCAGCCGGCGAGGATCGCGGCCCACGTCCAGACGGTGTTGATGGTCGGGTCGGCTGAGGGCAGGTGGCGTAGGCCGGCGCCGAGTTTGTGGTCCTTGATCTGGGTCTCGATGTCGGCGCGGCCGCGGAACCAGTGCTCGAGCGCGACGATGTCCGGCCCGTCGTTGGCGGGGATGTTCGTGACGATGAAGCTGACCGCCCAGGCATGGTCGACGATTCCGTCGAGCGCGAGGGTGAGCTGGGCTTTCGGGATGATGCGCCGCCGCCGTGAGCGAGGGTCGGTGGAGATCTCGGTGGCGGGGACCTTCACCCGGCGGATGATCGTGTAGGTGCCGGGCGGCCAGCCGGTCGGAGCGTAGCTACTGGTGGCGACCTGGGCGCCGGTCATGTCCCGCGCGTCCGTCCAGGACGTCTCCTCGACGGCGGCGTAGGCGCGCCAGAACGCGGAGTTACGCGGCGCGGCGATCGCGAAGTCCACCCCCGCGGCCACGGCGGCGCGGGCGAGGTCGCCGGTGAAGAACCCCGAGTCCGCGCGCTGCAGCAGCGGCGGCGCGCAGACCGCGACCGGCAGGTTCGCCAGAGCCCGCGCGAACAGGCCGGCCGCGCGCGGACGGACGTCCTGGTCGCCGGCGAGCAGGTCCGCGGCCAGGACCAGCCCGGTCCTGGCCCACGACGCCAGCAGCGGCCGGCCGGCCTTCTTCCCCTCGTAGGTATAGGCCACGCCGCGCTTCGTGCGGCCGAAGACCTCGACATCCGAGGAGTCCAGGTCCAGCGTCAGCCGACCCGTGACCAGCTCGGCCCGGCGCTGCGCGGGTAACCGGGCCAGCCAGCGGCCGGCGAGCACCCCGACCGTCGCCTCGACCCCGGCCAACCCGCCCGGCCCGAACCTGGCCGCCCGCCTCGCCGCCGTCCGCGACGGCGCGAACGGCACCGCCGCCAGCAGCCCACCCGCCTCGCCCAGACGCAGCCGGTCCAGCCCGGACAGCGTCGCCTGCCCTGTCAGCTGCGCCGTGGCCAACCCGACCAGCACCTCCCCGCCCGACAGTCCCCGCGCCCGCTGCTTGACCGGCCCGACCCGCTCGTCGAGCGTCTCAACGACCCCGAGCCGATCCACCAGGTCGCTCACCGCCGCCAGGCCAGCCAACCCGGCCAGCGACCGGTCCGCCGGCCCGACCCGAACCCGCAGGGCCCGTTTCCGCGGCCCGGTCGATCTGCGTAGTCTCTTCACCCGGCGGGTGCCTCTCGTCAGGACATCATCGGTTGGTGGTGGTAACCCCGATTCTTCCTGCACGGCAGGCACCCGCTCACGTTCCAACGATCTACGAACCCCCAACATCACCAGCTACTGGCGGATCTAGGTCTGA